>JAQXRK010000001.1 GCA_029218485.1 bacterium
ATGGCGGATTGCATATTGCGATACGACCGGATTCGTGCTAAAATGCAAATAGCGTTATTCTAAATTGAGGATAACCAACTGTATTTTGAAACGGAGGAATCATTATGGCAGATTATTACCAGATGTGGAAGGACTTGGGGATGGACGTGGAGAAGCACGATGTGCTGTGCAACGTGCTGCCGGTCGCCTTTGGAGATACCTACCTGTCGCAGGACAACCGCCCTGCCGCCATGGATTTCTGGGATATGGTCGTGGCAGACGTTCACGGCATCCGCCCCGCAGAGCTGATCGAGGCGCAGAAGAAGGGCCAAAAGGTGTTCGGCACCTTCTGCGTGTATGTGCCCGACGAGATCGTGATCGCCGCCAACGGAATCGTAACCGGCCTTTGTGGTGGCTCCGACTTCTGGGTGCCTGCCGGCGAGGCCGTCCTGCCCAAGGGGACTTGCCCGCTGATCAAAGCAAGCGTTGGCGCAAGGCTGTCCAAGACCTGCCCGTTCTTCCGCATTGCGGATATGTATATCGGTGAGACCACCTGTGACGGCAAGAAGAAGGCGTGGGAGATCCTCGGCAGGGATGTGCCGATGTACATCATGGATATGCCCCAGATGAAGCGCGAGAAGGACATCGTCAAATGGGCGGAGGAGATCAAAGACTTTGCAAAGATGGTGGAAGAATTCACCGGAAACGAGATCACGGCGGAGAAGCTCGGCGAGGCGATCCGGACCATCAACGCCAAGCGAGCGGCCCTGCAGAGGGTGTATGACGCGCGCAAGGGCAGGAACATTCCCATCAGCGGCAAGGACGCCCTCCTGATGATGCAGATTGCTTTCTTTGACGATCCTGTACGCTGCGCCCAGATGTGCAACCGCCTTGCTGACGAGCTGGAGGAGCGGAACAGAAACGGCGTCAGCGTATTCCCCGCGGGCACGAAGCGGATTATGGTTTCCGGCACGCCGATGGCCATTCCGAACTGGAAGCTGCATCACATCATCGAGACCAGCGGCGGTGCCGTTGTCTGCGAGGAAACCTGCACCGGCACCAGATACTTTGAGGGTCAGGTGGATGAAACCAAGACCACGCTGGACGAGCAGTTCCGCGCAATCGCAGAGCGGTATATGGGCATCAACTGCGCTTGCTTCACTCCGAATACGGGCCGCATTGACGATATCATCCGCCTTGCCAAAGAATACCAGGTTGACGGCGTGATCGATGTCAACCTCAAGTTCTGCTGCCTCTATGACACCGAGGGCTATGCGGTGGAAGAAACGCTGAAAAAGGAGGGCATCCCCGTGCTCGGCATCGAGACCGATTACAGCGATGCCGATGCGGAGCAGCTTCGCACGAGAATCGAAGCCTTCATTGAGATGCTCGGATAACCATGTCCGGCAATATCAATTACTATGTGCTGGTTTCATCCTACACACAGGCAATGAAGATACAGGCGATGATGCGGGAGGGCAACATACCTTCCCGCATTACGCCCACGCCCCATTCCATTCAGGGCATCGTTGGCTGCGGCGTGGCAATACTGCTGCTGCCGGAGCATTTGGATGAAGCAAAGGCATATATGGATTCCCATGGCGCGGAGTATCACAGCATTGTTCCGCTGGAATGCCAGATCAATCCCCGCCGGATTCCCCATGTGTAAAGGAGCAGGAGATGTGGTATATAGGCATTGATATCGGCTCCACCTGTGCAAAGATTGCGGTGATGGACGCCGGGCGCAGATTGCTGTACCATTCGGTCCAGTCCACCGGGTGGAGCAGCGTGGAGACCGCGCAGGCCATTCGCAGCAAGCTGGAGACGATTGGGTATCTGCATCGGACGGATGCTCCGCAGCCCGCTGAAAAGAACGCCTTTGTCACGGCCACGGGCTATGGCAGGATTTCCGTTCCCTATGCCGACAAGACCGTAACCGAGATCAGCTGCCATGCCAAGGGCGCTGAATGGATATTCGGCAGCAGCGATCTGTGCGTGATCGACATCGGCGGACAGGATACCAAGGTGATCCGGCTCCAGGACGGCATGGTCCGGGATTTTATCATGAACGATAAATGCTCGGCCGGAACGGGGCGTTTTCTGGAGGTGATGGGCAACAGCATGGCGCTCAGGCCCGGCGAGCTTTGCGAGCTCGCCCGAAACGGCAGCGGCGTCAAGATCAGCTCCATGTGCACGGTTTTTGCCGAATCAGAGGTCATCAGCCTGATCGGGCGCGGAGAAAAGCGGGAAAACATTGCCCACGCGGTCGTGGAGTCCATAGCGGACAAGGTCGCTTCCCAGAGCGTCCGCCTGTATCATGCGGGGGACCGGGTCTGCCTGACCGGTGGACTGTGCGAATGCGATTATCTGCGCGTATCGCTGGAGGAAAAGCTCCATGCGGCCATCGAGACCAACCAATACGGCAGATATGCCGGCGCCATCGGCGCGGCGCTGTTCAGCCTGAAAAACGCCGGAGAGGAACCGCATGATTTATCTTGACAACGCAGCGACCTCCTACCGTAAGCCCCAGCCGGTTATCGATGCGGTCAGCGCCGCGCTGAGCGGCATGGGAAACGCCGGGAGGGGTGCCCATCAGGCCGCGCTGGACGCCTCGTTTCTCGCATTTGAAACGAGGCGTATGCTTTCGGAGCTCTTCGGCGGCTACGGGCCGGAGAACGTCGCATTTACCAGCAATTCCACAGAGGCGCTGAATACCGCGATCGCAGGCACGCTTTGCCCCGCCGACCATGCAGTGACGACCATGCTGGAGCACAACTCGGTTCTGCGCCCGCTCTACCGTCTGGAAGATCAGGGGATGGGGCTGAGCATCATCCGTGCAGACGAAAGGGGATGCATCCGCTATGACGATTTCGAGAGGGAGATCCGCCCCGAAACGAGGGCGATCGTCTGCACCCATGCGTCCAATCTGACGGGGAACCTGCTGGATATCGGGCGGATCGGGCGGATAGCGCACCAAAACGGCCTGCTGTTCCTTGTCGATGCGTCGCAGACGGCCGGTCTGTTTCCGATCGATATGCAGGAAATGCACATTGACGTTCTGTGCATAACGGGCCATAAGAGCCTTATGGGGCCGCAGGGTGTGGGCGCCATGCTCGTTCGGGAGGGGCTCGCTGTCCGCCCGCTGAAGGTCGGTGGCAGCGGCATTCTGACCTATGAGCGCCGCCACCCCGATGAAATGCCGGCGCGCCTCGAAGCGGGCACGCTGAACATGCACGGCATCGCAGGCTTGCATGCGGCGCTGGGGTATCTCCGTTCGGTCGGGATGGATACCATCCGGGAGAGGGAGCTCGGGCTTGCGAAGCGCTTCTATGAGGGGGTTCGCCGGGTTCGCGGCGTCCGTATCTACGGTGATTTTTCCACAGAGCTGCGCGCGCCCATCGTTGCCGTCAATCTCGGCGATTTCGATTCCAGCGAGGTGAGCGACGTCCTGTTCGTTGATTACGGGATTCAGACCCGCTCCGGCGGCCATTGCGCGCCGCTGATGCATAGGGCGTTGGGAACGGTCGGGCAGGGAGCCGTCCGCTTCAGCTTCAACTGGTTCAATACCGAGGACGAGGTGGATCTGGCGGTTCGTGCGGTTGAGCAGATCCTGGGGTAGAGCGGCGCGGCTGCCCGCCCGCTCGCGCACAATGCAGCATCCCCACCCGGAGAAGCATTCCGGTTTTCGGAAAATCGTGGAAAAATCTGTCGGGAAGCTGCAACGAAATGCGCGGATGCGCAGTATTCTTTGTGAAACCAATCTGGAGGAGGATTTCACACATGAAGAAAAACGCCCGATTTTTTTCCGTGTTGTCCCTGTTGCTCTGTCTGCTGCTCCTGTTGACCGGCTGCGCGGCGTCCAGCAAGGAGATGATGATCGATGCCTCGTACAGCAACGCTGCAATGGATATGGAGGTCGCGTCGGAAGCGCCCATGGCGGCCGTGGAAGACAGCGGCGCTGGAGTAACGCTGGAGACGCAGAGCGGAGCGCCGGACGATATGGGTCTGCGCAAGATCATTTACAATGCGTCCATGAATATTACGGCCGATGATCCGGCCACAGCCATGCGGGCGATCGTCGACAAGGCGGTGGCGCTCGGCGGATACATCGCCAACAGCAATACATCGAACGATGACGACGGCATGAGCCGCGTGTATCTGACGATCAAGATTCCGTTCGACCAACTGGATGCGCTCGTTGCGGCGGCGGAGGAGACCGGCCGGGTTGGCGACTACCGGCTTTCGAGCGATGACATCTCGCTTTCCTATTATGATGTGGAAGCGCGGCTGAAAAACGCCAAAGCGGAAGAAGCGCAGCTGCTTGCCATCCTGGAAAAGTGCACCACTATTGAGGAGATCCTTGAGGTGCGCGAGAGCCTTTCCAGCGTTCGCGGCGACATCGAAAGCTATCAGGCGCAGATCAACCTGTGGGATCACCTCGTGGCCTATACGACGCTCGATATCCACATCGACCGCACGCCGAAAACGCAGGAATCCGCGGAGAAGGAGCTGCTGGCCATCTGGAAGGCGAGCGACGTTTGGGATGATATGCAGCGCGGGTTCCAGAACAGCGCGCGCTTTATGATCAACGCCATCTCTGCGATCGGCATCGTTCTGGCCGTGGCAATCATCCCGTGCAGCATCCTGTTCCTGTGCATCGGTCTGCCCATCATCCTCCACACGCGGAAGAAAAAACGGCTGGCAGATGCAGCGAAGGCGGCGGCCTCCGGGGAGACCCGGCGTGAGGATACTGCGGCGCAGAGCACGCCGCAGCCGGACACAGAGAAGGAAGGGGATTGCAGCGACCCCGCGTAACGAAGAGCTTATCATGCGGCAGCGCGCCGGTACCGGCGCGCTGCTGCGCTGTTCTATGCGCATCGTTGCATGGCGCCGCTGTGCTGAAGGCAACCGTGACGCCGGCAGGAGGGACACCGCAAAAAAGAACATAAAGAAAAACGCCCTCACATGGGGCGTCCGGATATAAAAATGGTTCAAAATTATGGCGCATGTTGTCGCCTATATGACAAGAGGCTTTGAATTTTGCTATAATTTAATAGCAAGCTCCTTGCGGATTTTGTGCGCCCGCTTCCGTGCATCCGGCAAGATAGCCACGGTGGCGGGGGCTTTTTCATTTGCGAATGTCAGCGCGAATAAGGCTTTTAATGTATCCAGCCTTGTTTGGAACGCTGTTCAACTTCTCCAGTAAATCCGCTTCTGTTCGATTCATAAAACGTATTGCAATACTTGTTGTGTTCGC
>JAQXRK010000002.1 GCA_029218485.1 bacterium
ATATCTGCGCGGCGGCACGCGGAAAAACCCATTGCTTGCTCAAGCGCCCCGTCGCGCATAGTGCGGCACATCCGCCGCTTTCCCCGGCCGCGCTGCCCAAAGCCGCCCACCCTCGCAGCGTTCTGCCCGGCATGCCTCCCCGCCCGCCGCACAGACCCGCTTTTCCAGCATTGGGCTTCCCGGCGAATATCGTGGCCGCCCACCGCATAGTCCCGCTTTTCCTCCCTCGGACTTCCCGGCGAATATCGTGGCCGCCCACCGCATAGTCCCGCTTTTCAAGCCGGCGCGCTGTCCGGCGTCCCCGCCGGCAGGCGACCCGGCGCGGTTTGCGCCGCCCTGCGGGCGTTTGCACTGCGCGCGGCGTTATGGTATAGTAAAATGGTATATCGCATGAAGCCGAACCGGATGCTCCGCCGGCCGAAAGGAGGCCCCATGGCAAACGAGATACTGTACGCCTTTATTGAGCCGCATTACACCACCTCCGTGTGCTACACCAAGACCATCGAAGGACTCATGGCCGGACTGGAAAAGAACCGTGCCGAGCTTGCCGTGCTGGGCGATGTGGGCGAGCTGCCCACCGAGCCGGCGCCGGTAGCGGCCGTGCTGATCGGGGACAAGGAGGCCTGGATCCGCCGCATGATCCCCGCGCTGCGCGAGCGGGGCGTGAAGCCGATCCTCGCCGGCGCCAACCCGGCGCATTATGGCGAGGGCGTGAGCGGCTGCGCGCTCGACCGGCAGACGATGGTCGAGCACATGGTGCAGTATTTCTGCTCCGCCGGCCGCCGCCGCCTTGCGTCCGTCGGCAACGATCCGCGCGACGTCAACGATCAGGTGCGCGTCGACGCCTTCCTGCGCCAGGCCCGTTCGCTCGGCCTGCCGGTCACGGAGGCGGATGTCTATCCGGCCGAAACCTGCCTTGGCGCCTGCATCGAACGGTTCCTCGACCGTGTTTCGGAATACGACGGCGCGCTGTGCGTCAACGATTTTGTCGGCATCCAGCTCATCCTCGCCGCCGCCCGGCGCGGCGTTCGGGTGCCGGAGCAGCTCTTCGTCGCCGGTTCCGGCAACCAGATCCTGGGCATCTGCATCGAGCCGAAGCTCACCACGAGCACGCTCGACTTTTTGCAGGTGGGCATGCAGGCCGTCAACATCTGGTCGTATCTTGCCAGACACCCGGAGATCTCCGCGCAGTCCGTCTCCGTGCCCTGCGCGCTCGTCTGCCGCGAAAGCACGGCATGTGCGCCGCTGCCGCAGTACCGCGCCGCACCGCTCGCGGGCAACGGCGCGACCGATCTCTCCGTGCCGCCGTCCATCCTGCGCATGCGCCGGCTGGAGGGCTGCCTGCTGCGCTGCGACGTCATGGATCTCGGCATCCTGCGCGGCGTGCTCGAGGGGCTCTCGGACGACCGGATCGCCGAACGCCTGTTCATCTCTCACGGAACGGTGCAGTACCGCCTCAAAAAGCTCTACCGGGAGGCCGCCGTGCACAGCAAGCGCGAGCTGCACGACCTGCTCGCCCCCTATGTCACCAACCTCGATTTTCCGGACGGATTTCCGTCCCAGCCCCTGTTCTGACGGAGAATCTCTATGACGCCCGATTTCCCATCCGACCGGCATGTGCAGCGCCGCGTGACGGTGCTCTGTTTTCTGCTGTATCTGGCGCTGGGCCTTGCGCGCTATAACTACAGCGCCTGCCTCTCCGCACTCCTCTCCACCGAGCCGTTTTCCCGTGCGGCGGCGGGGTTCATCGGTACGGTGAGCTTTTTCGCGTTCGCGCTCGGCACGGCGCTCAGCGGCTTTGTGGCGGACCGCATGTCCCCGCGCCGGCTCGTGTTTGCCGCGCTGCTCGTTTCGGCGCTGTCGAACCTCGCGTTCTACTTCACCCGCTCCTATGCCGTGATGCTCGTCGTCTGGGCGATCAACGGGCTTTCGCACGGGCCGGCGTTCTCCTGCGTGATGCGGCTGCTGTCGGCCTGCTATCCGCGCGAGCGCGTGACCGGCGCGTCGATCGCCGTGCAGTGCGCGTTCTTCATCGGCATGGGGCTGGCCTACGCCGTTTCGGCGCTGCTGATCCGGCTCTGCTCCTGGCGCGAAGCGTTTCTGGCCGCGGCCATCGCCTGCGCCGCCTTTGCGGTGGTATGGAACGCCGGTCTGCGGTGCGCCGACCGCTATACGGACGCGCAGCAGGCGGAGGCGGTCCGCGGCGGCGCTCCCGCTCCCGCCGCGCCGCCGGCATGGAAGCTCGTGTGCGGGGCCGGGCTCGCGCTCGTGCCGCTGGCGCTCGCCGTGCAGGGCATCCTGCGGGACGGCGTGACCGCGTGGGGGCCGGCCTATGTGGGCGACCTGTTCCATCTGGATGCGTCGCTCGCCGTCGCCGCCAGCATGGTGATCCCTTTCATCAGCATTGTCGGCATCTTCGCGGCGGATCTCGTCCGCCGTGTGCTGCGCGGCAACGAGCTGACCACCGCCGGCGTCTTTTTCGTGTGCAGCGGCACGATGCTTTGCGTGCTCCTTTTCACAACCGGCAAGAGCCTCGCGCTCTCGCTGCTGCTGCTGGCCGTGTCCACCGCCTGTATGTCCGCCACCAATGCGATGCTGCTCAACGCCTTGCCGCTGCAGTTCGGCGCCTATGGCAGAACGGGCGCGCTTTCCGCCGTGTTCAACACGGCGGTCTATACGGGCAGCGGCCTGTCCACCTGCGGCATCGGCCTGTTCGTCACCGCCCTTGGCTGGCGGGCGACGAACGTTCTCTGGCTGCTGCTGGCCGCGCTTGCGGCCGCCGCCTGCCTGCTGTCGGCGCGCCGCTGGCAGCGCTGCAAGGCCGAACGGGGATGGAGCTGACCGCGCGCCAGCACCGGGGCAAAGCAAAGCGGGGCGCCGCGCATCGAGCGCCGCACCCCGTTTCCGTATATAGCTGTAATTTTTTATTTTATCCAAAAGGAAGCGGGATTGCAATATAAAAATTCGTTAAGTTTTGTCGGCAGAGTTTCATTTGTTGGCGTTGCTGCGGCGGGGCTATAATATTGCATGTATACAAAATTTCCGCCATATTGCGATCAACAGGAAGAAAGGAAAGACCCATGTCCGAAGAAAAAAAGCATGTTGAAATGCCGCCGGACAGAGAGCATCTGGACTTTTTGACGTCCATCATCCTCTTCATCGTCTGCGCGGTGGCCATCATCCTCAGCATCGGCTACTGGAAAAAGCTCGGCGGCGAGTTCTACGCCTCGCCCGGCTTCATGCCCACGATCATCTCCGGCGCCCTACTTGTGATGGCGGTGACGCTGTTCTGCAACTCCCTCAAGGGGAGCTCCATCTCTGAGCGGTGCCGGCAGCTCGGCGCGGCCGTGCCCGCCACGCTGCACAGCAAGGCGTTCTGGCGCGCGGTCATCGGGCTGGCCATCTTTGCGGTATACATCTTTGTGCTGCTGGGCCGCCTGCCGTTCTGGCTCGCGTCGTTCCTCGTGCTGCTCGCCATACTGCTCTACCTCAATTTTGAGGGCAAGTTCCGGCTCAAGCCCGTGCTCAAGCTCGTTCTGATCGCGGCGCTGAGCATCGGCGGCATCGTCCTGCTGTTCCAGGTCGCTTTCGCCGTGCCGATGCCATAAGGAGGGAAAACCATGGTAGGACAATATCTTCTGGAAGCGCTCAGCGTCGTTTTCACCATCAAGGGCATCATCGCGCTGATCCTGTCCGTCGGCCTCGGTCTGGTGTTCGGCATGCTGCCGGGCCTGACCGCGACCATGGGCGTGGCACTGCTCACCGGCCTGACCTACAGCATGGACGGCCCGCTCGCCGTGCTGATCCTCATCGGCGTCTACATCGGCGCTATCTCCGGCGGCTGCCAGTCGGCCATCCTGCTGAACATCCCCGGCACGCCCGCCTCCGCGGCCACGGCCATGGAGGGCTATCCGCTCGCGAGGCAGGGCAAGGGCGGCTTCGCCATCTTCGTGGCGAACGCCTCCTCGTTCCTTGGCACGATCATCGGCACGATCTGCGTGCTGCTGTTCACGCCGATCATCACCAGCATCGCGCTCAAGTTCAACTCGCACGAGATGTTCCTGCTCGCGGTGTTCGGCATCATCATCTGCGGCAACCTGACCTCCGGCGGGCGTCCGCTCAAGGGCTGGATTTCCGGCTTCGTGGGCCTGCTCATCGCGATGGTCGGCCGCGACACGGTCAACTCCGTGGCGCGCTTCTGCTTCGGCAATATGAACCTGACTGCCGGCATCTCGCTGCTGCCGGTCATGATCGGCCTGTTCGGCTTCCCGGAGATCGTGGACGCGTTCAACCCGGAAAAGCGCGAGCTCATCCGCGCCGAAAAGTTCCATGCCAAAGAGGGCTTCAAGGTCATCTGGCGCAACAAGCTCAACATCGTGCGCTCCGCGCTGCTCGGCGTCACGATGGGCGCCATCCCCGGCGTCGGCGAGGATACCGGCGGCTGGATCTCCTACTGGTCGGAGAAAAAGGTCTCCAAAACGCCCGAGCTCTGGACGCACGGCTGCATTGACGGCGTGGTCGCCTCCGAAACCGGCAACAACGCGGCCGTCGGCGGCGCGATCATCCCGGTGCTCTCGCTCGCCATCCCCGGCAGCGCGCCTGCGGCGGTGCTGCTCGCCGCGTTCTGGATGCACGGGTACCGCCCCGGCCCATTGCTCATGCAGGAGACGCCGGAGTTTCTGTACTACATCGTCATCTTCATGGTGTTTGCCTCGATCGTCATGTGGCTCATCGCGTCGAACATGTCGCGCGCGACCGTCCACATCCTGCAGATCGACAACCGCATCCTGATGCCGATCATCTTCATCTGCTGCGTCATCGGCGCGTTCGTCGTGAGCAACCGCCTGTTCGACATCTATCTGATGTTCTTCTTCGGCCTGCTGGGCGTGGCCATGCGCTACATGAAGTACCCGTCCGCACCGTTCCTGCTCGGCGTTATCCTCGGCAACATGGCCGATGAAAACCTGCGCCGCGCGCTGATCCTCGGCGATGGCGATATTTCGCCGTTCTTCACCCGCCCGATCAGCATCTTCTTCCTGCTGTTCATCCTTGTGCTCGTGCTGCCGCAGATCCCGCCCGTCGCGCGCCTCGGCCGCCGCATCAAGGCGAAGCTCTTCCCGAAAAAGACGGTGGGGAAAGCGGCCTGAGGGAACCGCAGAAAAAAATCCTCTGGAGGGGCTATGAGAACCTTTGACCACATCGGCCTGCCGACGGACGTCGTGCAGCCCAACGAACGGTTCGTCGCGCGCACGCGCGTCTATGTGACCGACCCGCATACGCACCCGTACCGCGTGGAATGGCTGCGCTATCTGCCGGAGAGCACGGCGCCGGAAAGGCTGCGGACCTCGGCGCACATCGCGTTCCATGTGGACAGCATCGAGCGCGAGGCGGCTGGCCTGAAGGTGCTGCTGCCGCCGTTTGCCTCCGTGGCCGGACATCGCGTCGGCTTCTTTGAGACGGACGACGGCGCCATCGTCGAATTCATGGAGTTCTCATAATGCAGCGCCTGGCCGCTCATGCACGACGCTGCACACCCTTCCGGCGCCTCCCGGTCTGACCGGGCGCAGATCCCGCCCGCACCCATGTGCCGCGATGCGCGCGGCTGATCTGTGGTGTTTGGCCGATCCCGGCCCGTACGCCCCCGGCACCTGCGCAGCGGCTCTCCAATGGCGATTCGCCTTGTGCAGCCGTGCCCCGCAATGCTATAATGCATCTGTGGTGCGCATCCGCTGTCGGGTTGCACGCTTCGCCCTGTACGGCCCGCGCACCCGCGCGCCCGAACCGGCATGCCGGTCCCGCGCCCGCCACTCCGGCTGCATGCCGGTCCCGCGCCCGCCCCGGCAGAACCCTCACACCGTTTGAAATGCGCCGCCCGCCCATGCGCAGCTCCGAAACCGGAGCCTTGCGCCGGGTATCCGGCCGATGGCAGCGCCATCCCCGGCGCATCTCATGGATACAACGACTACGATGGAACAGGAGTGATGAAGGAACATGAATCAGGTACGTTTTGCTCTCATTGGCTGCGGCGTGATCGCCAAC
The DNA here is from genome assembly GCA_029218485.1 of bacterium. GTDB lineage: Bacteria > Bacillota > Clostridia > Christensenellales > CAG-138 > Aphodomorpha. The sequence continues at coordinate 6,040 of JAQXRK010000002.1, forward strand.
TTCCACGCAACCGCGATCGAGCAGATCCCGGAAGCAACGCTCGTCGGCGTATACGATGAATACCGGCCCGGCGCGGAGCGGTTCGTCCAGACCCGCCCGGTGCAGATCTTCGACTCGCTCGAAGCCCTGCTCGCCTCGGATGAGGTGGACGCCGTCGGCATCTGCACGCCCAGCGGCCTGCACACGCAGCAGGCGGTTGCCGCCATGCGCGCGGGCAAGCACGTCGTCGTGGAAAAGCCCATGAGCCTGTCGCTGGATGACGCCGATCTGCTCATCCGCACGGCGAAGGAAACGGGCGTCAAGGTCTGCGTCATCTCGCAGTACCGCTTCTCGGACGCGGTGCAGGAGATCCGCCGCGCAATCGACGCCGGCGCGTTCGGCCGCATCGTCTCCGGCAGCCTGCAGATGAAGTACTTCCGCTCGCACGAGTACTATGCCTCCGGCGGCTGGCGCGGCACCTGGGCCATGGACGGCGGCGGCTGCCTGATGAATCAGGGCATCCACGGCATCGATATGTTCCGCTACCTGATGGGGCCTGTCAAGTCGCTCACCGCCATCACCAAGACGCAGACGCGCCAGATTGAGGTGGAGGACAGCGCCGTCGCGGTGCTCGAATTCGCCAACGGCGCCGTCGGCACGCTCGAGGGCTCGACCACCTGCTATCCCGGCTACCCGCGCCGCATCGAGATCTGTGGCGACGCCGGCAGCATCGTGCTCGAGGAGGATTCCATCCTGCGCTGGGACCTGCCGATCCCCTGCAACCTGCCCGTGGGCAACGCGGCCAAGAACGTCGGCTCCTCCGACCCGAAGGCCATCCGCGTGGACGGCCATGTCAAGCAGATCGGCAACCTCGTGGACGCGGTGCTCCGCGGCACGCCGCTCATGGCCGACGCGGCCTCCGGCCGTCCGCCGCTCGAGATCATCCTCGCGGTGTACGAGTCGTCCAAGACCGGCAAGCCGGTGCTGTTCTGACGAACAACCGGTGAACAGACCAACAAACGGGATGCTATAGCAGCATCCCGTTTCTTCTTCATTTTGTCCCCGCACCGTTGACCGCCGGCCGGTTTGTCGGCAACGGCAGGCTTCGGCACGCAGCAGGCTTTATTCGCGCCCATCCTGCGCATATCCACCCGTCCAGCATGCTTTCACTTCGGGACGCGCCGCAAGCCCACGCATTATGTGCCCGGAATCATGGGCAGGAAGACATTCGCCCGGTAGAAAAACTCGCCGAAGAACGATCCCTCCAGAAACTCGTACAGCCGCGGCAGCACCGTCAGCGCGATCGGCACGAGCAGAAACAGCAGAAACAGCAGCAGCACGCCGTGCAGCAGGCCCACGCCCGCGCCGATGAGGCCGTCCAGCCGCGTCAGCGCCGGGAAGCCGCCGCGCCCATGCGCCACGCATTCGACCACAAAGCCGATCACCAGCCTTGCCAGCACAAACACAAACAGCGCCGCGAGGATGTTGATGACCACGCAGACGATCGTCTCGTTGAAATAGTCGCCCAGCGTCGTGATGCCGTCGGCGGCGAACGCCTCCACCGCGATGTTGTGCGCCACGCGGTCGCCCATCGGCAGCGGCATGTCCGC
>JAQXRK010000003.1 GCA_029218485.1 bacterium
ATCTGCGTGGTCGGCCAGCTCCTGATCAGCCTCACGCGGCTGACGCCGGCCAAAATCCTGGTGCTGTTTGTGACGGTCGGCGTCATCCTCGGCGCGTTGGGCGTCTATCAGCCGCTCGTCGAGTTTGCGGGAGCGGGCGCAACCGTTCCGCTCACCGGCTTTGGCAACACGCTTGCGCGGGGCGCGATCGAGGGCGCAAAAACGGAGGGCGTGCTCGGCGCGTTTGTCGGCGGCACGCGCGCCGCAGCGGGCGGAATTGCGGCGGCGATCTTCTTTGGCTATCTGTTCTCCCTGATCTCAAGGTCGAAAACGAAGTAGGCGGGAACGGGTCCAATGTCCTGCGCGCGCTTCCGGTCCCCATGTTACCCCCCTTGCGGGCCTGCAGCGCCGCAATCCGTTGGAGAACCCCGGCAAAGGACGTTCCGTTACAAAAGATACCCGGGCATGCACGCGCGGGCCGGTGTTTGCACATCGGCCCGTTTTGTGGTATGCTGAAGGACAAATCTTGCCTTATGGGGTGAAAACATGTCGATTGAACGGGTCAGAGCGTATTTTCAGACGCTTGGGATAGAGGATCGCATTCAGGAGTTTGCGGTGTCCTCGGCAACGGTGGAGCTGGCCGCGCAGGCCGTGGGCGTAGAGGCGGCGCGGATTGCCAAAACGCTGTCGTTCCATGATGGCGAGGGCTGCCTGCTGATCGTTGCGGCGGGCGACGCGCGCGTGGATAACCGCAGGTTTAAGGATACGTTCCATCAGAAGGCGCGGTTCCTCACGCCGGAGGAGGCGGTCGCCTTCACCGGCCATGCGGTGGGCGGCGTGTGTCCGTTTGCCGTGGGGGATGCGGTCGCGGTCTATCTGGATGAATCGCTGCGGCGCTTTGATACGGTGTTCCCGGCGGCGGGCAGCAGCAACAGCGCGATTGAACTGACGTGTGACGAGCTGTTTCGCTTTTCCAACGCGCGGTGCTGGGTGGATGTGTGCAAGGACTGGCGGGAGGAACCCGAGGCGTAACGGCGCGCCGAAGCGCCGGATGAACCCGGCGGTACGCAGCCGTGCGGATGAGGCGAACAAAGCATACAGCGGCAGAGCATGCTCTGCCGCTGTGTTTTTTCAGACCGCCTCCGCAATGCACTCTTGCCTCACAGGGCCAAAGCGTTACGGAAACTTATGTTGCATGGTATCGATCGAAACGTACGCTTGATCCCGCGGAGAAGAACAAAGGAGCCTTTCACTCCGAAACCCCCTCGTCCATCCGGAAACCGGGGCTTATTTGACCCGGTACCATTCGCCGGTTGCGGCATCCTTCTTCAGAGTCAAAGCATAGCCCGCCTGTCCATGATACACATAGATTTCGGTATCCCCCGGCTGCAATGGCAGGGAAAAGCTGCTCTTTGCGCCAATCGAGCTGTTGAAGCCGCCCCAGGCAGAATAGAACTTCAAATAGTGCGGGCTCGCTCCGCCACCCTCATCCTTATAGCCTCGTACGTATCCCATGGAAGAACCGACGCCAATGGTAAACGTGATCTCGCTGCCGTCCTCGGAAACGGTGAAATTGTCCGTTATATAGGCGCTTGTCTGAACGGAAAACCCGGTTACGACCATCCAAACGGCGATCAGGCACAGCAGGATCAAAATGGTGAATAGCAGCTTCTTCAAGCGCACACCCTCTTTCTTGCGGTTTGTTCGCTCATTATACATCAGGTGCGGGAGCAAGTCTACCGATATCCGGAAAAACCGCTGCATATATCCCACGCCAATTTCGACGATGCCGCTCGATGGCTGCGCGCCCTTGCCGCGCGCCATCTTTTCTGAATATGGACATACCGGATAATCAGTGCTTGACAAAATCTGCGCATCCGACTACAATAACATATGAACAATCGTTCAAATGAAAGGATGTAAAAGCAATGGAACGGGATATGCCCTGCTGCGAATTTCTGCATGCGCATGAGGCGCTGATTGCGCAGGTAACCGAGAGCATGCCGGATGAGATGATGCTCTACGATCTGGCGGAGCTGTTCAAGGTGTTTGGCGACAGCACGCGCATCAAAATTCTGTATGTGTTATTTGAATCGGAGATGTGCGTGTGCGATATCGCGCAGCTGCTCGGCATCAGCCAGAGCGCGGTTTCGCACCATCTGCGGGTGCTCAAGCAGTCCAAGCTGGTCAAATTCCGCAAGGATGGCAAGAGCGTGATCTATTCGCTCACGGATGATCATGTGCGCACGATCATCGATCAGGGACTGGAACATATCTGCGAGTGATTTTGGGAGGATACGGGTATGAAAAAGACGATTGTGTTACGGGATCTCGAGTGCGCGCATTGCGCGGCGAAGATGGAGCGTGAGATTCAACGGATCGATGGCGTGCAGAGCGCAAAGATCAATTTCTTCACGCAGAAGATGGTGATTGAGGCGGCGGATGATCGCTTTGACGAGGCGCTTTTGCAGGCGGCGAGGATCTGCAAGCGGATTGAGCCGGATTGTGAACTGGTTTTTTGATCGGTGCACGTTATGAGCAAGAAGCAAAAACGATTGTTGTTCCGCATTTTGGCGAGCGGCGCGCTGCTGCTTGCGGCCTGTCTGATCCCGGTGAAGATCGCGTGGCTGCGGCTATTGCTGTTTCTGGTGCCCTATCTGATCGCCGGCTATGATGTGCTCAGAACCGCCGTGCTGAACATTGCGCACGGGCAGGTGTTCGATGAGAATTTTCTCATGTCGCTCGCCACGATCGGTGCGTTTGCCACCGGCGAATATGCCGAGGCCGTCGCCGTGATGGCGCTCTATCAGATCGGCGAGTTGTTCCAGTCGCTCGCGGTCGGCCGGAGCCGCCGCTCCATTGCGGCGCTCATGGATATCCGGCCGGACAGCGCCAATCTGGAGCGGGATGGCGAACTGGTTGCCGTTGCGCCGGAGGAGGTGGCGGCTGGCGATATCATCGTCATCCGGCCGGGCGAGCGCGTGCCGCTGGACGGCGTGGTCGTGGATGGCGCGTCAAACCTGGACACGGCGGCTTTGACCGGCGAGTCGATGCCGCGCTCGGTGGCGTCCGGCGCTGAGGTGATCAGCGGCTGCATCAATATTGATGGTCTGCTGCGCGTGCGCGTCACGCGGCCAAGCAGCGAATCGACCGTAACGCGGATTCTGGAGCTCGTTGAAAACTCGTCTGCGAACAAGGCGAAGGCGGAAAACTTTATCACGCGCTTTGCGCGCTGGTATACGCCCATCGTCGTCATCGGTGCGGTGCTGCTGGCGCTCGTTCCGCCGCTGTTCGACGGCGCATGGAGCGTGTGGCCGCAGCGGGCGCTGGTGTTCCTCGTCATTTCCTGCCCCTGTGCGCTGGTGATCTCCGTGCCGCTGACCTTCTTTGGCGGCATTGGC
>JAQXRK010000004.1 GCA_029218485.1 bacterium
GCCAGCTCTCCGAGCGAGATATGGCGCTTTGCCATCATGATATCCAGATTGACACGAATCATAGCGCCGCCCTCACACCGTCAGGTCGTTTTCTTCCTTGAAAGCGACCGCACGTTCAAACACGCCCGAAAGCACCAGGGAAAACAGACCGCAGAGCGCCACCCCCGCGCCGACGAACTGCGCAAGGATCGTGTTCGCCGGCAGCAGGAGCAGCAGCAGGCAGCAGGCCGCCATGCCGAACGCGACGAAGCCCATCAGCCGGAGCGCCAGAACATTCCGGCGCACGAACGGGTCCTTGTCGAGCGAGCACATCATGAGAAACAGCGTCACGCAGATGACGATTGCGCCGGCGACGAACAGCACGCCGAGGCCGACGGCGAAAACGGTGAGGATATGGCTGCCGCACCGCTCCATGGACAGCGCATCAACCTCAGCGCCCATCTCGGTGAGAAGCAGGTAGGAAACGAACAGACCGGCGAACAGACCGGCGGCCAACAGCACCTTCACCAATGTATTGAGCCATTTGTTCCGCAAAAGAGATCACTCCTTTCCATGCGTAGAGTATACGCCCTGATTTATTGTTTGTCAATAAATTTATTTTGATTCTCAATAATTCATTTTTGTTTTTCGATATGCAAAGAGCCACCGGCCGCACAAAGGCGGGCGGTGGCCCTGAAAAAAACACGTCTCGCTCGCAGCCGGTTTTCGCTCCGCGCACGGTCCGCGCACGGGGCGTATCCGGCCGGCTGTACCGGCACGCTTACTATCGCACACGGAAGATCGTGCGCGCGCATGCGCCGGAAAGCACATCGGAAAGGCGGTTGCGCGCATTTGCGATGATGACGGTGGTGCCGTCCAGAATGGGCTTTTGAATGAAATCGAGCTTGGCCCGCGCGCCGTTTGCACCGGCGCGGCTGGCGCCGACACAGCTCTTCTGCAGCTCGTGCAGCCCCGCAATCACCTCATCGGCCGTCGCACCCTCGACGGCGGGCACCAGCGTGCCGGGGTCGTGCGGGTCGCGGTAGATGCCGTCCACGCTCGTGAGGATGACCAGATAGCGCGCGTGCACCAGCTCGCAGATGACGGCGGCGGTCTCATCGTTGTCAACGCATTCCACCGGCTCGGCGCCGAGCGCGCGCACATGCGCCAGCTCCATCTTGCGCACCTCCTCCACGCTCACCGAGTCGTTATAGTTCACGATCGGTATCGCGTTCTGCTGCGCACAGCGGAGCAAAAAGTCGCGGATGTGGCTGCGCTTTTCCGGGTCGTTGAAGTGCATGTGCTCGACGAGCAGCTGCCGCACGGAGTACTCCGGCCGGATATAGCGGCGGTACTCGCTCATGAGGATGGCCTGCCCCTGCGCGGCGTAATCCGCCTTGACCTCCTCGGGATCGCCGGTGATCTCGCTGCCCTGCCGGCGCATGTAGTCCAGCCGGCCGATCTCCGTTGCGCCGCTGGAGACCCAGATCATGCCGGGGCGCAGCTCCTGTCCCAACCGGGAAAAAATGTTGTAATCGATGTCGTTGTCAGCCTTGCGGATCAGCGCCATGGAGCCGATCTTGCCGACGAACTCATAGTCGAACTTCATATGCGCGCATTCCTCAGGACTGCACCAGATACGCGCTGATGAACGAGTCCAGATCGCCGTCCATGACCGCCTGAATATTGCCGTTTTCCACGCCCGTGCGGTGATCCTTGACGAGCGTGTAGGGCTGGAACACATAGCTGCGGATCTGGCTGCCCCACTCGATCTTCTTCATCTCGCCCTTGATCTCGGCCATCTGTGCCTCGCGCTCGCGCTCCTGCAGCTCGAGCAGCTTGCCGCGCAGCATGCGCATGGCCGTCTCCCGGTTCTGGATCTGGCTGCGCTCGTTCTGGCACTGCACGACGATACCGGTCGGCAGGTGCGTGATGCGGATGGCCGAGGAGGTCTTGTTGACGTGCTGTCCGCCCGCGCCGCTCGAACGATAGGTGTCCACGCGCAGATCATCCGGGTCGATCTTGATGTCGCCCGCATCGTCGTCAAAGATCGGCGTGACATCGAGCGAGGAGAACGAGGTGTGCCGCCGGCCGGATGCGTCGAACGGGGAGATGCGCACCAGCCGGTGCACGCCCTTCTCCGCCTTCAGATAGCCGTAGGCGTTTTCGCCATCCACCTCGAACGTGACGGATTTCACGCCCGCGTCGTCGCCGTCGAGCAGGTCGAGCTCACGCACCGTCCAGCCGCGGTTTTCGCAGTAGCGCGTGTACATGCGGTAGAGCATCTCCGTCCAGTCCTGCGCCTCGGTGCCGCCCGCGCCCGCATGGAGCGACAGAACGGCGTTGGAATTGTCGTACGGCCCCTTGAGCAGCAGCTCCAGCTGCAGCGCCTCCACGCGCGCGGTGAAATCCGCCATCTCGGAGCGCAGCTCGTCCGCCAGGCTCTCGTCGTCGTCCTCCTCCGCCATCTCCATGAGTGTCTGGAGGTCGTCGCGCTGGGCAACGAGCTTCTTGTAGCGGCCGATCTTGTTCTGCAGCGTTTTGGCGCGCTGGTTGACCTTGTTCGCCGCCTCGACGTCGTTCCAGAAATCGGGCTCGCCCATCTGCGCCTCGAGCTGCCGGAGCTCCTCCGCAAGCGCCTCCGGGTTGATCGACGCCCCGGCCTCCCGGAGCTTGTCGCCGAGCGCGCCCAACTGCATCTTATATTCATCCAACGGTATCATGTACTCTTACTCCTTGCCGCAACAATTCTTGTATTTTTTACCGCTGCCGCACGGGCAGGGGGAATTTCTTCCGATCTGGGAGCGGGCGTCGCGCCGCGCGGGGCGGTTGCCCTCCTCCGCTGGTGTTTCGTTCGGTTTGGCCAGCTGCTCGCGCTCCATGGGCGCCCTGCGCACGGACACGCGCAGAAGCATGCGCACCGTCTGCTCGCGGATGGCGCTGACCATCGCGTCAAACATATCGAAGCCCTCCGCCGTGTAGGCGTTCACCGGGTCCTTCTGTCCATAAGCGCGCAGGCCGATGCCCTGCTTGAGCTGGTCCATCGCGTCGATATGATCCATCCAGTGGGAGTCCACCGTCCTAAGCAGCACCACGCGCTCCACCTCGCGCATGTCCGCGCCCTCGGCGGCAAGCTCCGCCTCCTTGCGGGCGTACGCCGCGTCCACATGGTCGAGCACGCGCGTGCGCAGCTCCTCGCCGGTCAGCTTTTCTCCCGGCAGCAGGAACGAGGCGCGCGGCTCGGCGCACAGATCCGCGACCTGCGCGGCCAGCGCGTCGAGATCCCAATCTGCCGGCGCATGCGGATTGCACAGCTCGTTGACCATGCCCTCCGCCGTGGCGTGCAGCATATCGAGGATGCTCTCCTTCAAATCCTCGCCCATGAGCACGCGGCGGCGCTGACCGTAGATGATCTCGCGCTGCTTGTTCATGACGTCGTCGTAGCGCAGAACGTTCTTTCTGGTCTCGAAGTTCTGCATTTCCACGCGCTTTTGCGCGCTCTCAATCTGCCGGGAGATCATGCGCGCCTCGATGGGCAGATCATCGTCCGGGTTGAGCTTTGCCATCATGCCGGACACGCGGTCCGCGCCGAACCGGCGCATGAGCTCGTCCTCGAGCGACACATAGAAGCGCGTGCTGCCGGGATCGCCCTGCCGGCCCGCGCGGCCGCGGAGCTGGTTGTCGATGCGGCGGCTCTCATGCCGCTCCGTGCCGAGGATGCGCAATCCGCCGAGCGCGACGACCTTTTCGTGCTCCCGCTCCGTCTCCTCGCGGAACTTCTCGTACAGCGCATGGTAGCGCGCGCGGGCGGCGAGGATCGCCTCGTCCTGCGTTTCCGCATGGCCGGTGGCCTCCTCGATCATGCTCTCGTCGAGCCCCTCCTGCCGCAGCGCCTTGCGCGCCAGAAAATCCGGGTTGCCGCCGAGCAGGATATCCGTGCCGCGGCCGGCCATGTTGGTGGCGATGGTGACCTGGCCGAGCTTGCCGGCCTGCGCCACGATCTCCGCTTCCTTGGCGTGGTACTTGGCGTTGAGCACCTCGTGCCGGATGCCGCGGCGGCTGAGCAGCTCGGACAGGTATTCGCTGCGCTCGACCGAAATCGTGCCGACGAGCAGCGGCTGGCCGGTCTTGTGCACCGCCTCGATCTCCCTGACCACGGCGCGGAACTTGCCCTCCTCGGTGGCGTAGACGGCGTCGTTGTCATCGCGGCGGATGAGCGGCCGGTTGGTGGGGATCTCCACGACGTCGATGTCGTAGATGCCCATGAACTCGGACTCCTCGGTCTTGGCCGTACCGGTCATGCCCGCGAGCTTTTTGAACATGCGGAAATAGTTCTGGAACGTGATGGTCGCGAGCGTCTTGTTCTCGCGCTCGACCTTCACGCCCTCCTTCGCCTCGAGCGCCTGGTGCAGGCCCTCGTTGAAGCGGCGGCCGAGCATGAGGCGGCCGGTGAATTCATCGACGATGATGACCTGCCCGTCCTGCACGACATAGTCCTTGTCGCGCTGGAACAGCGCGTGCGCGCGCAGCGCCTGCAGGATGTGGTGGTTGAGCTCGGTGTTGTCCGAATCGGCAAGGCTCTCCACGCCAAAAAACTTCTCCGCTTTTTCGATGCCCTGCGCGGTCAGCTGCACGGTGCGGCGCTTGATGTCGCACTGGTAGTCGCCGTCCTCCTGCTGTTCCTCGCCGAGCAGCTGGTCGCTGCGGTTCTGCTGCACGAGATCGGCGCCGCGCGCGAGCTTGCGCACGAACCGGTCCGCCTTCTGGTACATTTCGCTCGATTCCTGTCCCGCGCCGCTGATGATGAGCGGCGTGCGCGCCTCGTCGATCAGGATGGAGTCCACCTCGTCGATGATCGCATAGGAGAGCTCCCGCTGCACCATCTGCTCCTTGTAGACGACCATGTTGTCGCGCAGGTAATCGAAGCCGAATTCGTTGTTCGTTCCATAGGTGATGTCGCACGCGTAGGCCGCGCGGCGCTCATCATTGTCCAGCCCGTGCACAATGCAGCCCACGCTCATGCCGAGGAAGCGGTGGATCTTGCCCATCCACTGCGCGTCACGGCGGGCCAGATAGTCGTTGACCGTGACGATGTGCACGCCCTCGCCCGTCAGCGCGTTCAGATAGGCCGGCAGCGTTGCGACCAGCGTCTTGCCCTCGCCGGTCTTCATCTCCGCGATGCGGCCCTGATGCAGCACCATGCCGCCGAGAAGCTGCACGTCAAAGTGGCGCATCTGTACGGTGCGCACGGCGGCCTCCCGCACGGTTGCGAACGCTTCGCACATCAGATCATCCAGCGTTTCCCCGTTTTTCAGCCGCTCGCGGAAGCGCGCCGTCTGCGCCCGCAGCTCCGCATCGCTCATGGCCTGCATTTCGGGCTCGAGCGCGTTGATGCGCTCCACATACGGCCTGAGCTTTTTCAAGCGGCTCTCGCTCGTGTTTCCAAACAGCGTATCGATCAGTCCCACGGTATACCCTTTCTGTCGGAAGTGGAATCCGCGCCCCGTGCGCAGACCTTCCCGTATACTTTCTTCATGCTACAGTATAGCACAAGCCTGCGCGCTCCGCTACCCAATCCGCTTCCAAAAAAGGGGAAAGGATGTGAAAAAAGCGCGAATTTCAAACGCGCCGCTCATACACCGCATACGGCGCATCCACATGGTAGCCCAGCTTCTGCGCGAGCGCCACCGAGCGAAGGTCGTGGGCATCCCAGCTCGGGTACAGGCCGCGCCGCAGGCAGGTGAGCGCCAGCGCGGCGCCGCAGGCCGTCGCAAGGCCCCTGCGGCGGTGATCCGCGCGGGTGTCGATCTCGATCTCAATGCCGCCGCGATAGACCGCATAGGACGATGCGCCGGCCACAAGCTCATCGCCGTACAGCACGGCCATGCCGACGCCGCGGTGCAGATAGTCCGCCGCATCGGCAAACAGCGAGCAAAAGTCCCTTGACCAGTCCCCGGCCATCGCCATCGCATAGATCTCCTCGTCGAACGGCACAAGCCGGTAGCCCGGGGCAAGCGACGCCGCATACCGTTCCAGCCGGTCCGGCTGCAGCGCATCCGGCTCCTTTTTGATCGCATAGCGCAGCCGGCGTGCGACCCGGTCGCCCCACACGCGCTCGATCGCCGTTTCCCATGCGGCGCTGCGCGGCACCAGAATGGGCGCCGTCGCGCCGGCGATGAGCGCCGCATCCGGCTCCCCCGCAAAAAAGCAGAAGTCGCCCACCGTGATGCGGGCGGACCGCGGATGGATCGGATCGTCCGCCGCCGCGGCGCCCATGCACCCCTGCAGGCAGGACCAGATCAGCGCCTCCTGCCAGCCCTCGAACAGGGGCGCAATGCGTTCGTTCCATGTCATTTCGCGTTGCCTCCAAAACAAAAGCGGAGACGGTGCGATCGCTCCGTCTCCGCACGGATATCCGTTCATCGTCCCTCGCGCTGCCGCTTTTTCCATTCCAGCCACGCGCGGTCGAGCACCGTTGCCTTCTCCCGCCGGAACAGCTCCCCGCAAGGAAAGCGGCTGCACAGCCCGCAATAGGGCACGCCCTGCCGGTCCACGCAGTCGAACGTGAAGCAATCCCCCGGTTGGTGCGCGCTGCGGCATCCCGCGCATTCGCCCGCCGCATAGGTGGGGCAGCTCCCGCAGTAGAAGCCGCATTTTCCGATCAGGTTCGTCTCCGCATCCATGGGTGCTTCCTCAGAAGGCGAGAATGATGCCGCCATCGTTGCCGTACATGGTGCTGATACCGCCGCCCTCGCAGATCATCGCTCTGGAGAAGGGGCAGACGGCCAGAATGCGCTCGCGGATCTCCTCCGCGCGCTCGCGGCAGTTGATATGGGTGATGACCAGCGTGCGCATCACCGGGTCGATCCGCTCATATGCCTGCCGGACAAGCTCGATCATCTTTGAAACGGCCCTCGGCGTGGTTAGCGCCTTGCCGCGCATGGCGATCTGTCCGCGTTCGCCGCCCATCACGAGCTTGATCTTCAGCGCCCCGATGGCAAGCGCCTGCAGGTGGTTCAACCGGCCGTTCTTGCGGAACACATCGAGCGTTTCGAGGACAAACAGCGTGTTCATCTCGCGGATAAACGCTTCGGTACGTTCGACAACCTCCTCAAACGGCAGCCCCTGCTCCGCCAGCGCCCGCACGTGCAGGCAAACGGCGATCTCGCCCGCCGCCGCGCTCTCGGAATCGAACACGTGAATCCTGTTTTTGCACCCGTTTTCGGCGGCCATCTCGGCGCCGAGCTTTGCGCTGTTGTAGCTGCCGCTCAGGTGCGACGACAGCGTAACGATGTACACATCGCCCTCCCGCTCCGCGCAGAGCTCTGCAAACCGCTCCGGCGAGGGACAGGCCGAGTGCGGCGCCTCCGGGCACTCGCGCATGCGCTCGATCAGCATACCGCAATCCAGATTTTCATCGTCCGTAAAGGTCTCGTCCCCGAGCTGGATGCTCAGCGGAACACGCGTTAAAAAGTCCAGCGCGCCGGGCTCCGTTGTATAGTCGCAGCAGCTGTCGCCAATGATCCGATATGCGTATTGTTCCATTGGGTTACCGCTCCGTGCCGAGGAAGAACAGCGCCAGCGTTCCGGGGCCGGAATGCGAGCCGATCACCGGGCCGACATAGTTGATGACCACTTCCACGTTCCACTCCTCGCGGACCCGGCTGGCCAGATACTCCGCATCCTCGATGCAGTCGCCGTGCGACATGAACACGATCTGCTTCTCCGGCTCGATCGCGGTTTCGCGCATCTTCTCCAGGATGCGCTTGATGGACGCGCGGCGCCCGCGCACCTTTTCCATGAAGATCAGCCGGCCCTCATCGTCCATGTGCAGAACGGGCTTGATGTTCAGCACCGTGCCGAGCACTGCCGAGGTCGCGGATACGCGCCCGCCGCGGTGCAGGTGGTGCAGATCGTCCACCGTAAACCAATGGCACAGGTGGTACTTGTTCTTCTCGGCATAGTCGCGCGCCTCCTCGATCGTGGCACCCGCGCGCTTCTGCTGAACGGTCAGATAGACCAGAAGCCCCTGACCCATGGAAGCGCTCAGCGTATCCACCGTCAGGATCTTGCGGTCGGGATATTTTTCGGAAAGCTGCTCGGCAGCCAGCGCACCCGCATTGTAGGTGCTGCTCAGCGCGGAGGAAAACCCGAGGTAGAGGATATCCTCCCCCGCCTGCAGAATCGGCTCCATCGCCTGTTCAAACGCATCCACATTGGCCGCGGCGGTCTTCGCCTCGCAGCCCTCGCGCAGCGCCGCATAGCAGTCCTTGAACGTGATCTCGCGCTCGTCCAGAAAATTCGTATAGCTCTTCCCGTCAATCGTCACCGTCAGCGGCAGGACGGTCAACTCCAACTCCGCCGCGAGCGATGCCGGCAGGTCGCAGGAGGAATCGGTCATAATCCGGTATTGGTTCATTGCGCACCCCCTAAAATAAGAATGTTAGCACTGTTAACGTTCTTATTGTATGCGAATCTTCCCCGTTTGTCAACGCCATGCCGGAAGGGCGCCCGCTTCGGGCATCCTCGGCTCACGGCAGATCGAACTCCCGGTCGATCAAATACCGGACGTGCTGCCGGTTCTCCTCGGTGTACGGGAGCTCCCCGTTGTCAAACATGAGCGCGGCGCCATAGATGATGGAGCGAATAACGAACGTTTTCCGCACCTCCACCTCGTGCGGCATGTTAACCTTATCACAATATGCGCGGATGCACTCCATGGTGCACCGGCTCAGCGAGGCCTTCTCATGCTGCAATTCGGCGCTGATGTCGTCCTCACGCAGCATGATGATGGAGCGAAAATGCGGGTTGTCCATCAGGAAGGCGATGTATGCCACGCTGATCTCCGTCAGCTGCCGGCGCGGATCGTCCGGCCATTCACGGATGATGCGCTGCTGCTGGCGGTACCATTGCTGATTGATGTATCGGATGATAGCCAGAAAGAAATCGTTGAGGTCCGCAAAGTGTTTGTACGGCGCGGCGCAGGAAACGTTGCAGTTCTTCGCAACGCGGCGCAGCGAAAAGCCCCTCACGCCGTGCGCTTCGATCTCCCGAATGCCGGCGAGGATCAGTTCCACCTTCAGATTGCTGCTCTCGCGTTTCATATCGATCAGTATAGCA
>JAQXRK010000005.1 GCA_029218485.1 bacterium
CGCTCCATCTTGTAACCCTGCCCCCAGACCACCTTCAGATAGCGCGGATCGGCCGGATTGATCTCGATCTTCTCGCGAAGATGGCGGATGTGCACCGGCACGGTGTTCTCCGCGCCGTATGCGGGATCGCTCCACGCGGCCTCATAGATCTGGCGCGAGGAATACACGCGGTTCGGATGCTCCATGAGGAGCTTCAGAATGCTGTACTCGATGGGCGTGAGCGCGACGGGATCGCCGTCGACCGTGACGGCCTTGGCCGCGTCGTCCATCTCGATCCCGCCGATGACCAGCCGCTCCGGCCGCTCGGCGATCGCGCCGAGGCGCGTGTAGCGCCGAAGCTGCGATTTCACCCGCGCGATGACCTCCATGGGGTTGAAGGGCTTTGTGATATAGTCGTCCGCACCGACGGTCAGGCCGAGCACCTTGTCGCTGTCCTCGCTCTTGGCCGTCAGCAGAATGATGGGGAAGTTGTGCTCCTCGCGCAGCCGCACCGTGGCGGCAATGCCGTCCAGCCCGGGCATCATGATGTCCATGAGCAGCAGGTGCACCTGGTTCTCCGCCGCCAGCCGGATCGCCTCGCTGCCGCTGTAGGCCAGCAGCGTCCGGTAGCCCTCCGCCCGCAGATAGATGTCGAGCGCGGAAACGATGTCGCGATCATCGTCGCAGATGAGAATGGTGTGCTGGCTGGCCATGCAAAAAAGCCTCCCCCGTTGGTATGGTTCGATTGTATACCGGCTCCGTTTACGAATAAAGAAAGAAAGTCCTTAAGAATTCTTTAATCCCGCTCCATGAGCTCGCCGCCGATCTCGAAGTGGCGGCGGCCGTCACAGCTGCCGGCCAGATGGTAGGCAAGGCCGTTGCGGATGAGCTGCATCTCCACCTCGGCGTCGGGCAGCACCTCGGCGGCATAGTTGATGTTCAGCGTTTTGAGGCAGTATTGCCGCATCACGGAAGTGCCCAGCGCGTCGGTCAGCCAATCGGCGTAGCGGGCGTTGTTGACATGGGCGTTGACGTCGAGATCGGTGTAGACGGCCCTGCGCAGGAGCGTTTGCACCGCGCCCTCCGTCCGCGGCACGGCATGCGGCAGCGGCAGCGGCGGCACGAGGTCCGAGTTGTCGGGGATGCGCGCGGCGACGGCCTGCGGCGCGGCCATATGCCGCGTGGTCAGATCGAGCAGCACCCAGAGCGTGCCGGCGCAGCCGAGCGGGCTGCCCTCCGCATCCCGAAAGACGAAATAGCGGGGGAAAAAGCAGCGGCGGCACGGCATGGGGAACGTTTCGACCGTCACGCGCTCGCCGATGCCCGGATACCGGTCCATGTGCAGCTCGATGCGCGAGATGACCCAAACGACGTTGTCCGCCAGCAGATGGCTGCGCCCGCAGCCGAGCAGCTCTGCATGCGTGCCCGCGGCCTCCTGCATGGCCTCCAGAATGGCGCTCGGCCGCCAGCGGCCCTGCATATCACAGTGGCAGGTGCGCAGCAGCAGCTCGTCGCGATAGGTTTTTTGCATGAGGATCGCCTCCATCGGTGGTTTTGTGGTTTTGCTTATTATAGCACATTTGGCGGCAGGGTGCGCGGCCGGGGTGCGGCGGCACGGCCCAAAAACGCTGTGGCCGGCCACCGGGGGCGGCGGATGGCGGGGGATGGGTGCGTGCAGGGTGCAGGTAAATTGAGCCGGGTACAGGGCGACACGGGAGGCGGTGGATGACGGGGGGGCGTCGCGGTGATGCGGGCGATGCGGCCGGGGTGTGAGGCGGTGATGCCTTGGATGGTGCGGGAAATGTATGGGTTGGAAAAGCGTGCGTGCGGCGGCTCTTAAGCGGAGCGGGGCGGTTTTAGTGCAGGAAAGCCACACGGGGAAATTACCCCTTTGGCGGGAGCGCTGCAGACGGCGGCCGGGCGGTCACTTGTGGTACGGCTCGCCGGCGCAGATCTTGTGCGCCCGGTAGATCTGCTCGAGAAGCACCAGCCGGGCAATGCGGTGCGGCAGCGTCATATCCGAGAGGGACAGCGTTTCGTTGGCGCGCTTGAGAACCGCATCGGACAGGCCGAGCGAGCCGCCGATCACGAACGCGATGCTGCGCGTGCCGGTATCCCGGAGCAGCTGCAGCCGCGCGGCAAACGCCTCGGAGGTGTAGCGGCGGCCGCCGATTGCGAGCGCGATCACGCGGTCCCCCTCCCCGATGCGGGCGAGCAGGCGCTCCCCCTCGCGGGCTTTGACCTGCGCCTGTTCCATGGCGCTGAGCGTTTCCGGCGCTTTTTCATCGGGCACCTCGACGATCTCGACCGCGCCAAAGCGGCGGAGCCGCTTGAGAAACTCGGCCTCGGCCTCCAGAAAATAGCGCTCCTTGAGCTTGCCGACGCACAGAATGCGGATGGTCATGACGATGCTCCTTTCTCTCTGCCCTTCCGGCCGGTTCCGACCGCACGGAGATTCCCGCGCGCGATGCGATAGCGGGAGACTTTAGAAGGTCTGCAAATCGCGCCGCTTGCCGGGCGCTCCCGCGCGCGCCGTGATGGCGGGGGGGCTTCGGAAGGCCTGCAAATCGCGCCGCTTGCCGGGCGCTCCCGCGCGCTGTGATGCTGTCTGTTCACTCCACGACCTTCGGCGCACCGGGAATTGGGGACGCTCCCGCGCGCCGTGATGGCGGGGGCTTCGGAAGGCATGCAAATCGCGCCGCTTCCGGACGCGCCCACGCGCCATGATGACGGGGGAAACGGCTTGACGCTATGCGGTGAAGGTGCCGGTGGGGCGGTCACGGCGGGCGACGGTGACGCGCACCTCGCTGCCAAAGCCCGCTGCCTGAAGCGCCGCGCGCACCGTGACGGCGGCCAGATCGGGCGTGTTGTTCTCCTTCGAGAGATGGCCGAGGATGAACTCGCGCATGCCGCCCCTGGCAAGGCGGACGATCGTATCCGCCGAAGCCTCGTTGCTCAGATGGCCGTTGTCGGACAG
>JAQXRK010000006.1 GCA_029218485.1 bacterium
CACAACCTCCCGGTAGCGCCATCCCGCCCGAGCCCGGCAGTCCCTTCCGGAAACGGCGCTTTCACACGACCTCCCGAGATCGCGCACTCCGCCCATCCCGGGCAGCTCCTTCCTGAAACGGCTCTTTCACACGATCTCCCGGGAGCGCTATCCCCCCATCCCCGGGCAGTCCCTTCCGAAAGACGGCTCTTTCACACGCCCTCCCGGGAGCGCCATCCCGCCCGTCCCCGGGCAGGCCCTTGCGGAAACGGCTCGTCCACACGATCTCCCGGGAGCGCACTCCGCCCATCCCGGGCAGTCCCTTCCGGAAACGGTTCTTTCACACGATCTCCCGAGATCGCGCACTCCGCCCAACCCCGGGCAGTCCCTTCCGAAAGACGGCACTTTTACACGATCTCCCGGATGCGCCATTCCGTCCGACCCCGGTTCAACCGGACAACGCCGGCCGCAGGGCAATCCGGCGCCGGTTCGTTCCCTCCGGCGGGCCGCGTCCTGTTTACAGCGCGTCCATCAGCGCCACCAGAAAGCTGGCGCTCGTGGAGCCGTAGATAAACTGGTCGATGAAGCCGTCCTTCTTTGCCGCGCGCACCCGTTTTGCCAGCTCCTTCTCCGAGTTCTCGTCCACCAGAAGAACGACCTTGCATTCCGGGGCGGAGCGCTTGACGGCGTCGCCGATCATCAGCCTTTCATCCAGCGTAAACGGCTCGTATCTCGTGACCTCCATCAGCAGCGCATACGGGGAGAGGATGCTGCAGTACTGCACGATATCCCCGGGACGGCCGATGTTTTCCACCGCAAAGTCGCTCGCGCTGTCGCTGCGCAGGGCCTGCGCCACGGCATCGGCGAAAATATAATCCTTCATGTTCACAATCACTTGCCGCATATGCTTCGCCAACTTTCAACGTTATTGGGCGTGAGCCCCCCATGTTCCCCATCATTATGACCGAAACCGCGGCGCTGCGCCCTATCAGAAATGACAGTTTTCGCCTGAAGAAATGCAAAAAATACGCGCCCGCACACGGCGCGTCCGGAAACAAGCAGCATCATTATGCAGAACACAACTGCACATCGCCATCAGGCGACGCATCGTTGAAAAGCCCCCATTTTGTGATATAATCATAAATGAGAAAGAGGGGGATATTCCTTGATTTACGATGAATTTATACATAAAGACCCGGATGAGTTTCATGACAAAGAACTCACTTTGCATGACTGCATAGCGGACTCGATTTCGTACGAAAATGGTATCCTCCGTTTTTGCTTGCCGGATGGTTTTTGGATCACACCACACCATAAAGAGAATGATTGCGGAAAAACAGTGCGAACAGATGCTTCTGCAGTAGATTTTACTATTGAAGATATTGATGATATTACGGTCGAGGTTTTCACAAGAAATGCGTGGATGTTTTCCAAAAGAACAAGTGTGGAAATTGGGGATATGGAACAACTCATTTCCGCTGTGAATAGCGGGAAATGTACGATAGAATTTATTGCGCAGTACAGAAGCTGTTTTGAACAGATGTGGTGCTGTGCCATTCGATCCGAAAAAAAGCCCTGTTATCGGACGTGCCAATTGCATTTGCCAAATACCAGGGCTGCTTTCTATTGGAACAACCTTTGTTTGGATCGCGAGTGGTAAATATACTGCTTTGTTGGCTGCAGCTTCCGGATGATGTCCTGTTCGGCTGACGGCTCTTTTCTTTATGTTCGAATATCTGTCCGGACAGGACTATTGATGTATCCCTGTATGCTTTCGGCGCTTTCCAGTCAAAATTAGCACAATCCATGTTTCCGTTGGCTCTGTTGGCATTGTTTTCTCCTCCATGCAACAGCGCATCGCTGCGCCTTGCGCTTGCCCGGCAGCAGCCTAAAACCCGGGAATGATCAGGTCCTTGTTGATCACGTCGCAGGCGAGGGTCACGCGGTTGGTATAGCCTGTTTTTTCAAACAGCTCCCGGATGTGGTAGCGCACGGCGGAAACGCTGATGTGCAGCTCCGCTGCGATGGCCGCATCCGGCAGTCCCCTGACCAGCAGCCGCAGCACCGCAAGGTCGCCGGGCGTGAACTCGGACGAGGTGGCGTTGCCGATCCGCACCTCGGGCGCGCGATCGGGATAGACGGATTCGCCCCGCATGGTGCGGTCCATCACGGCCAGCAGGTCCTCGGGGCTGCTCTCCTTGTACCAGAAGCTCTCCGCGCCCGCCTGCCTTGCCTTTTGCAGGAAGCTGGAATCCGCCATGGAGGTCACGATGACGATGCGGATATCCGGCATATGGCGCTTGATCTGCGCCGCCGCTTCCAGCCCGTTCTCGTCGTTTTCGGTGCAGACGTCCATCAGAATGATGTCCACGGGGCACCGCATGCACGTCATCTCCGCCATGCCGGCATTGGAAATGGAGGCCGCCAGCCGGTAGCGCCCGCTTGCGGCAATATACCCCTCCAGGCATTCTCTGGCCATCTTCTTGTCCTCTACCAACAGCACGTTCAGCATGGGTCGCCCTCCTCCGGCAGCGTGAGCGTCAGTTGAAACCGCGGAAGGCCCGTCACGGTCATCACGCCGCCCGCTCTCTCCGTTCGGCGGCGCAGGCCCGACAGCCCGCCGCCCTCGGCGATCTCCCGCTGCGGCGCATCGCCGTTGTTCGTGATGGCAACCGCCGCGGTTCCGGCGCCTTCCCGAATCTTTACGAACAGCCTGTCCGCGCGGGCATGCCGCACGGCGTTCGTGGCACATATGCGTATGGCGGCGATGATCAGGTGCGCCGGCGCTTCGCTCTCCGGCAGCGCGCCATCCATCACAATGCGGATTCCGATGCCCGCGGCGCACC
The DNA here is from genome assembly GCA_029218485.1 of bacterium. Classification (GTDB taxonomy): domain Bacteria; phylum Bacillota; class Clostridia; order Christensenellales; family CAG-138; genus Aphodomorpha. Next base: position 2,826 of record JAQXRK010000006.1, read on the forward strand.
GTACCAGCTCATCCAGCTCCTCCCGCAATGACGCGCGCCCGTTCTCCTTCGGCCCGCGCTCATCCGCCGCGCGGAGCGTGCCGGCGAGGATGGACCATGCTTCGCCGCAGGCCTGCAGCTGCGCAAGCGGAGCGCCCTCCTCCAGCGCCTTTTTCGCGGAGAGCAGCCTGACGCCGATCTCGTCGTGCACGCGCATCTTCATGGCGAGCGTCTCCTCCTCGCGGACGAGGGCGTCCAGCTCATGATAGAGCCTTCTGGCCCGCGCGTTCGCCTCGTGGAGCGCGCTGTTCTCCTGCTCCAGCTTTGCGCGCCTGTCCGCCAGCTCTGTGATGTCCTGCGCCAGTACCTGCGTGTAGCGGCAGCCGCGCGCATCCGAAACGGCGCTCTCGGTAAACTGCCATACCCGCCCCTCCGAAAACAGGAGGATGTGCCTGTCCGCGTCCAGCACCTGCACGCCGCCGCCCGGCTGCAGGATCGCCCGCCGCAGTTCGGATATGTGCTGCAGATCCGTGCCGGTGATCTGCCGGAACAGCCGCTGCATCTGCCGGTTGCACAGGATGAGCGTGCCGTTCTCCCTTGCAAAGCAGATGCCCGACGGCAGGTTGTCGAGGCTTTCCTTGACCGACATGCGGTTGATTCCCGCCCTTCCGCCCGGGCGTTTGCGCCAGTCCTTCATGCGCCGGCCCTCCCCTCCGGGACGGACAGCGAGCAGAACCAGACGCCATACTGTTTCGATATCTGTGCGCCCGCAAAGCGCGCCCCGCAAGCGCCCGCCACATCCTCTTCGCTGTCCAGCATCATGGAAACGGAAACCCTGCCGCCCGTCCGCGCGACGGATACGGTCAGCGCGCGCAGCGTACGGAGCGCGCGCTCCACGACCGCCTCATAAAAGTCAAATACCGTTCCGGCGCAGTCCGCGTCCATGCGTCCCGCACCGTCCAGCGCGCAGGCGCACCTGACGCCGAGCAGCCGCAGACTGGCCGCGGATTCGTGCAGGCAGAGCAGCAGCTCGTTCGCGGGCACTTCGTCGGCCGCGTCGGCAAGGAACAGCAGGTTGCTGCGCCGCTTGATGTATGCGCCGACGACCAGAATCTCCGCAAGGAGCCGCCTTGCCGCGCCGGCATCCTCCGCCCCCTGCAGCGCGGCGCCCAGCGTTTCGAGGCGCGTCGCGGACTGCGCGGTCTTTTCCTGCATCGCCGCGTACAGCCGCTTCTGCTCGGCGAGCTTCTGCGCGCGGGCCTTCTTCCGGTTCTCCTCCTGCAAGAGCGAGCCGTAGCTCTGCAGCTCCTCCTTCGTTCCGGAGAGCTGCCCGATCGTGTCCAAAAGGTCGGAAATGTCCTCCTGCCAAAACACATGCCCACCCCGGATGGGCGCCTCCGAGAGGCGAATGCCGCCCTCGAGCACGGCGGGGGCCGCCGCGGCGCTCGCCAGAACCGCCCTGTCCACAGGGCGCACGTTTTCCGCGCTGCAGCATACGTTGAACGCATCGTCCGTGATCTGCGCCCCGATCGTGGAGATGCGGAACAGCTCCTCATAATGGCTGTTGGATTGGATCAGCCCGCACTGAATACAGCCCTCCAGCACCGCGGTGTAGAACAGGCACTGAAAAACGGTGATATCGCCCGCGATCACGAACAGCCAGTCGGCGCCGGCGGCGTACAGCAGCCCGTACACAATGGAGACCAGCAGCGGCACGATGGGCCGCCAGATCACCCGCCGCCTGTCGGGAAGGCGGCATTTCCGGATGATCACGGCGATCGCGCTCAGCGCGCAGCCGATCTGCCAGCCGATCACCGGCCAGTACAGCACGGCATAGTCATACGCTTGGTCGGTAAAGACGGCCGCGCCCGCGGGGAAGCGGAACACGAGCTGGTGCAGATCGTTCGTGAGCACGAGCAGGAGAAGGGCGGCCGTGGGAACGAACAGCAGCGTCGCCCACCGCGGCAGGCGGTAGTTCTCCGGCTTTCCCAGCGACATGGCGACCAGCAGCGACAGAAGCGGGATCAGCAGCATCCCGACATAATACAGGTACCACAGGTATCTTGCCGCGTTCGGGTCCGTGACGAACTGGTACTTCAGCGTGCGCATCGCCAGCCAGAAGATCATCAGCGCGGCAATGGCGGTCAAAAACCGGCGCACCTGCAGCTGGGTGATGCGGCGGCGGATGGATATCCCCCACGCGGTGAACAGGCCAATATAGATGGCGCTGCGCACACAGCCCAGCAAAAAGTCCGCGGAGCAGGATGGCATCCGGCCGATGAAGCGGCAAGCCATGGCCGCAGCGATCAGCGCCGCCACGATGACCGCCGCGCGGACATTGTTCCGATGGACGCTTGCCATCCCATCACCCCTTTCCCGATCCGGCTTCCGGATCTATTATCGCATATTTGTCCGCGCATTTCCACAAAAACCGCGCGCCCGCCCGGCCGGTGCAGGATGCCCGCGGCAGATTGGGCTCGGTACCTCCCGCCATACGCCCCCCGCTCCATGCAAAC
>JAQXRK010000007.1 GCA_029218485.1 bacterium
CGCTCCGCATCGCCGGCCCTGAGCGCCTCCGCCTGCCGCAGCACGCGCGCGTTCTCATCAAAAAAGTGCATCGCGCGCAGGATGGCGCGATCCGGCACCCGCCCGCGCATTGCGGGGATCGCCTCGCTGAACGCCTCCGGCTCCACCTGCGCGAGCACACCCCTTCCGAACCAGGCCGCCACGCGGCGCATATCCTCCGGAATGGCCGCATACTCCTCCGTAAGGCCGGCGTGACTGCCGCCGGTGTTGACCAGGCACAGTCCAAGGCCGAGCGCGGCCGGGTCGATCTCCATCCGCTCCACCGCCGGCCTTTGCGCATCGAAAAAATCGATCATGACGAGGCCGCCGGCAGCGGACACGAGCTGATCCATCCCGCCGCAGGGCTTGGCGAAAAACGCGCTCTCCGCCTCCTGCGCAGCCTGCGCGAGTACCGCCGGGTTGTCCGCGCCGCCATAGAGCGCGCGCATGCAGGCGCCCACCAGCACCTCAAACGTCGCCGAGGAGGAGAGCCCCGCGCCGGCCGGCACATCCGAGCTGACAACGGCGTCAAACCCGCCGGCGGGCAGGCCGCGCGCCCTCCATCCCGCCGCCATGCCGCGCACAAGCGCAGCCGGCGTGCCCGCTTCCGACGGCACGGGCGCGAGCGAATCGAGCGAAATCCGAACCGGCGCATAGCCCTCCGATTGAATGCGGATGCAGTTCTCCCCGTTCGGCGCGGCGCATGCGATGCAGTCGAGCGTCACCGCCGCGGCGAGCACGCGCCCGCGCTGGTGGTCGGTGTGGTTGCCGCCGATCTCCGTGCGGCCCGGTGCGGAAACGAGCGCAGCCTGCGGCCGCGGGCCGAACTGCGCCAGAAACCGGTCGAGCAGCGCGCCGTACCGCGCCCGCTCTGCCGGTACGGATTCCCGGCCGCAGAGCCGCCGCAGCGCATCGTCCAGCCGGCCCTCGCGCAGCAGCGACTGCCAGGCGGAAACGGAATGGAGCATGGCTTTCCCTCCCTCATGATCGTTAAAAACCGAACAGAGTATACCACGGATCGATCCGACAAAACAGCGATTTGAGGAAAATACGGCTAAAATAGAAAAAGAATCCTTTGCTTTTTGCGTTTGGGCATGTATACTTATTTTTTAGCCGGCCGCCGGCCAGACCAGGAAAGGAGCCGCTCCCTTGAGAAAAGATGGAAAACGCGTTCATGATGTAGATATGATGTATTCGCTTGCCCCGTACATCATGAATCACCGCTACGATGCAATGAACATGATCGAGATCGACATCCCGATTGCCAAAATGCAGGCATACCTGAACCAGAAGCGCAAGGAGGGGTTCAACATGTCCCACCTCGGCGTGGTGCTGGCGGCCTATCTGCGCACGGCCGCGGAATATCCGCTGCTCAACCGCTTTGTGGTCAACAAGCGCATCTATGCGAGAAACGAGTTCCCGGTATCCATGGTGGTGCTCAAGCCCGGCGAGACCGACGGAACGATGTCCAAGATGTATTTCGAGATGACGGACACCATCTTTGACGTGCACAAGAAGATGGACGATTATATTGAAAGAAACCGCCAGGCCGGCGACACGAACAAGACCGACGACCTCATGCGCAAGCTCCTGAAGATTCCGGGGCTTGCCAACGTGGGGGTCGGCCTGTTCAAGCTGCTCGACCGCTACGGCCTGCTCCCCAAGGGCATCATCGACGCGAGCCCGTTCCACACCAGCCTTGTGGTCACGAACCTGGCCAGCATCCGCACCAACCACATCTACCACCATCTGTATGAGTTCGGCACCTCCAGCATCTTTGTCGCGCTTGGCAATATGCGCGAGGTGGCCAAGCGGATGAAGGGCGAGATCGTGTTCGAGCGCTGCCTGCCGATGGGCATTGTGATGGATGAGCGCATCTGCTCGGGCAGCTATTTTGCGCGCGTGTTCCGCCGCTTCCGCCAGTACCTGCTCGATCCGGCGCTGCTTGAGGCGCCGCCGCTGGTCGTAAACGAGGATATGTAACCCGGTAAAACGCCGTGTGCCGCCCCCATCGGAGCGGCACACGTTTTTTCGTTGAAAACTCTTTGGGGAAGGCGGTTACGCCTTCTGCTCCGACCGCGCGAGCGCCTTGCGGACGGCTCGCGCCAGCAGATAGGCGACCAGTACGGAGGCCGCATCCTTGATCAGATACGGCGCGCTCACGAGCAGGAACGCCCGTCCGAGCGCCGCCTTGGCGACCACGCTGAACCAGACCACGCCGCACGCATGGCAGCAGGCCAGTCCCGCCACAGACAGAACAATCGTCCAGCCGATGTGCGGCGCCGCAGCGGCCAGCGCGCAGAGCACGGCAAACGGCACAAAGCCGATCAGGAAGCCGCCGGTCGGCCCGGCGAACACGCCGATGCCGCCCTGCATCGCGGAGAATACCGGCACGCCGACCAGCCCGAGCAGCAGGTAGGCGGTTACGGAGAGCGCGGCGCGCTTTGAGTCCTGACAATAGCCCGCCAGCGCGACGGCAAACGTCTGCAGCGTGATGGGCACGCCGGAAGGCATGGGGATGGTCGCCTGCGCCAGCAGGCACAGCAGGGCGGTACACAGCGCCGCCTGCACCGTGGTTCTCATTCGATGATTCATTCTGCAATCCTTACACTCACTTCACCGGAGGAGAGCGTTTCCTCCCGTCCGTCCGCATAGCGGACCACCAGCCCGGCATGCTCGTCGATCGCCAGCGCCACCGCCGGGATGTTCCCGTCCGGCCGCAGCACATCGATCGGCTTCCCCAGCAGGAACGAGCGGCGCCGGTACTCGGCCAGAAAGCCGGTATCCGGCAGGCGGCGGTACATGGCAAAAAAGCGATCCCAGACCGCCGCGGCCAGACGGCTGGCAGCCTCCGGGCCGGGCGGCTCCTGCTCAAACACCGCGCCCGCGATGGAACGGAGCGGTTCCGGGAAGCCGTTCTTCGGCGGGCGCACATTGATCCCGATCCCGACGACCGCATAGGCCAGCATTCCCGTCTCACAATCCATCGACGCTTCCGTCAAGATGCCGCAGATCTTTTTCCCGTCGCAGTATACGTCGTTCACCCACTTGATCCCGCACGCACGGCCGCCGATCTGCTCCACCGCCTCGGCCACGGCCACGGCCGCAAGCGTGGTGACCAGCGCCGCGTCCTGCGCGGCGAGCTGCGGGCGCAGCAGCGCGCTCATATAGAGGTTGCCGCCGCCGGGCGAAAAAAACGTTCTGCCGCGCCGGCCCCGGCCGGCGCTCTGCGAGGTTGCAAACAGCAGCAGCCCCTCCGGTTCGCCCGCTTCGGCGGCCTGCCGCACGAGCGTGTTCGTTGAGCTCACCTCGCCATGCACCTGCACGTTCAGTCCCGGCGTGCGCAAAAACTTTTCCACGCTCTGCGCCGAGAGGATATCGCAGCCATCCGAAAGCGCATAGCCGCAGTTGGTCCGCGCATCGATCGGATAGCCATCGCCGCGCAGCGCGCCGATCGCTTTCCAAACGGCGTTGCGGCTCACATGCAGACGCTTTGCAAGCTCCTCGCCGGAGATATACTCCCCCCGGTGCCGTTCCAGCTCGGACAGCACCGCGTCGCGAATCTGTACCATTTTTGTTGCCGGCCCCCTTACGCTCGGTATTGTATCAGCCGCTCCGCCAATCGTCAACCACTTTTCATATTTTGGTGACAATAGGCAGATCGAAAATGCAAGTGCTCCCCAGCCGGGGAGCACTTGCCCGTGAACAACCGGCCATGCCGGCCGCTGCATCGGCTTCGGCGCAGCAGCCACCGCAGCCCGTCCCTCCGGCCCGCACCGGCAGACCGGAAAGCCGCGTTTGACCGCGGCAGAAAGTCCATCAAAAAGGAATGCTGCCCTTCGACCCGTACTTCCCCGTGCGGCGCGCTCCCGCCGCTCAGACCGGGTGTGCGAGCATCGGCCCCAGCTCCGTCGTGAAGCCGAGGCTTTTGTACATCGCCTCGTCCGATGCGCCGACGATCATGCTCGCAAGGCCGTTTTCGCGGCACCAGTTCTCCGCCATCCGGACCAGCAGGCGCGCCGCGCCCCGCTTCCGATAGG
>JAQXRK010000008.1 GCA_029218485.1 bacterium
CTTGCCAAAGCGATCACCGAGCAGTTCGGCGACCACAGCGAGGTGGTCGTGCACGACCTGACCGGCGGCGATCAGGACCACACGGTCGTCGCGATCGAGAACGGCCATGTGTCGCGGCGGCAGATGGGCGACGGCCCCTCCCGCGTGGTGCTCGAAGCGCTCAAGCACCGCGGCGACCGCGCGCCAGAGGACCAGCTCGGCTATCTGACGAAGACGAGCGACGGCCGGATACTCAAATCCAGCACGGTGTTCCTGCACGGCGAGGACGGCTCTCCCGAGGGCGTGCTCGCGATCAACTACGACATCACCGAGATGCTCATGGCCGAGCGCGCGATCGACTCGCTGCTGCACCACAAGCAGGAGCAGAAGCCGCCGGATCGCATCCCGCAGAACGTGAACGACCTGCTCGACGACCTGATCGAGCAGAGCGTGGCGCTGGTCGGCAAGCCCGTGGCCATGATGACCAAGGACGATAAGATCAACGCGATCCAGTTTTTGAACAATGCGGGCGCGTTTCTGGTCACGCGGAGCGGGGATAAGGTGTCCAAGTACTTCGGCATCAGCAAATACACGCTCTATTCCTATATCGACGCAAAAAAGGATTCCTGACGCCGAAAGGCGCGGCAATAAAACTCTGAAAGGGGAGCATTTGACCATGGAGAACACGGACCGGGTGCAGCTTGTGCAGCAAAAGGCAGAGGCGTATCTGCCCGACATGACAAGGTTTTTGCGCGATCTCATTCGCATTCCCAGCGAGAGCTGCGAAGAGGGCGGCGTCATCCGCCGCACGATCGAGGAAATGGAACGGCTCGGCTTTGACGAGGCGTTCATCGACCCGCAGGGCAACGCCATCGGCTACATGGGCACGGGCGACAAGATCATCGCGTTCGACGGCCACATCGATACCGTCGGCATCGGCAACATCGCCAACTGGGAGCACGACCCGTACGAGGGCTATGAAACGGACGACGTGATCTACGGCCGCGGCGGCTCCGATCAGGAGGGCGGCGTGGTCAGCGCGGTCTACGGCGCGAAGATCATGAAGGAGCTGGACCTGATTCCCGAGGGCTATAAGATCATGGTCGCCGCCACCGTCCAGGAGGAGGACTGCGACGGCCTGTGCTGGCAGTACATCCACAATGAGGACGGCGTGACGCCGGAGTTCGTCGTTTCCACCGAGCCGACCGACGGCGGCATCTACCGCGGTCACCGCGGCCGCATGGAGATCCGCGTCGAGGTGCGCGGCGTTTCCTGCCATGGCAGCGCCCCGGAGCGCGGCGAAAACGCGATCTACAAGATGGCGGAGATCCTGCGCGAGGTCGAGCAGCTCAATGAGAACGGCTGCGGCGACGATGTGGAGATCAAGGGCCTCGTCAAGATGCTCGACCCGAAGTACAACCCCGAGCACTATGAGGATGCGCGCTTCCTCGGCCGCGGCACCTGCACCACGAGCCAGATCTTCTTCACCAGCCCGAGCCGCTGCGCGGTGGCCGACTCGTGCGCCATCTCCATCGACCGGCGCATGACCGCGGGCGAAACGTGGGATTCCTGCATCCGCGAGATCGAGGAGCTGCCCGCCTGCAAGAAGCACGGCGCGAAGGTCACGATGTATATGTACGACCGCCCGGCATGGACGGGGCTGGTCTATGAAACCGAGTGCTATTTCCCGACGTGGATCAACCGCGAGAGCGCGCCGCACGTGCAGGCGGTGGCGGACGCGCACCGGGCGCTGTACGGCGAGAAGCGCATGGGCCATCCCGACGCGATGGCAAAGCGCGAGCGGCCGCTGATCGATAAGTGGACGTTCTCGACCAACGGCGTTTCCATCCAGGGCCGCTACGGCATCCCGTGCGTGGGCTTCGGCCCCGGTGCCGAATCGCAGGCGCACGCGCCGAACGAGATCACCTGGAAGCAGGACCTCGTGTGCTGCGCGGCGGTCTATGCCCTGACCCCGAGCTTTTACCGCGGCAAGAGCGACGAGGACGTCTGCCAGTTCCGCGCCGGCAAGACGAACAACGACATCAAATAAGGCAGGAAGGATTTGACGGTTATGAGCAAAAAGAGCAATGTCAAGCAGTTCACCGATGTGCTGGAAAAGCTCGACTTTTCCAAGATGTATGAGGGCGATTTCTTCCTGACCTGGGAGAAGTCGCAGGATGAGATCGAGGCCGTGTTCACCGTGGCCGACGCGCTGCGCCACCTGCGGGAGAACAACGTTTCCACCAAGATCTTCGACTCCGGTCTGGGCATCTCGCTGTTCCGCGACAACAGCACGCGCACGCGCTTCAGCTTTGCCTCCGCGTGCAACCTGCTCGGCCTCGAGGTGCAGGATCTGGATGAGGGCAAGAGCCAGATCGCGCATGGCGAAACCGTCCGCGAAACGGCGAACATGATCTCGTTCATGGCGGACGCGATCGGCATCCGCGACGACATGTACATCGGCAAGGGCAACGCCTACATGCATCAGGTCGTCGATGCGGTCACCGCCGGCCATCGCGACGGCGTGCTCGAGCAGAAGCCCACGCTCGTCAACCTCCAGTGCGATATCGACCATCCCACGCAGTGCATGGCCGACACGCTGCACATCATCCACGAGTTCGGCGGCATCGAGAACCTCAAGGGCAAGAAGGTCGCCATGACGTGGGCGTACAGCCCGAGCTACGGCAAGCCGCTGTCCGTTCCGCAGGGCGTGATCGGCCTGATGACGCGCTTCGGCATGGATGTGACGCTCGCCTATCCCGAGGGCTACGAGGTCATGGACGAGGTCGTCGAGGTGGCGAAGAAGAACGCCGAGACCTATGGCGGCAAGTTTGAGATCACCAACAGCATGGCCGATGCGTTCAAGGACGCCGACATCGTGTACCCCAAGAGCTGGGCGCCGTTCAAGGCCATGGAGGAGCGCACCGAGCTGTACGGCAACGGCGACATGGAGGGCATCAAGGCGCTCGAGAAGCGGCTGCTCGCCCAGAACGCCGAGCACAAGGACTGGACCTGCACCGAGGAGCTCATGAAGACCACGAAGGACGGCAAGGCGCTGTACCTGCACTGCCTGCCGGCCGATATCACCGGCGTTTCCTGCGAGGCCGGCGAGGTCGAGGCCTCCGTGTTCGATCGCTACCGCGACCCGCTCTATAAGGAAGCCTCGTTCAAGCCGTACATCATCGCGGCCATGATCTTCCTTGCCAAGGTCAAGGACCCGGTCGCCATGCTCAAGAAGCTCGAAAAGAACGCCAAGGAGCGCCGCGCCGAGTAACGCCGGCACGGA
>JAQXRK010000009.1 GCA_029218485.1 bacterium
CCTCCTCCGCATCATGCGTATGCGCCGCGCCGCCGTTTCATGCCGCATGGGCTCCGCTCAGAACGCGAAGAACACGCGGCCGACGATCTTGTGCCGCGGGATCGGGCCGACGGCCGGGTTGCGGCTGTCCTTCGACATGCCGCGGTTATCGCCCATCACGAACACCTCGCCCGCCGGCACGGTCACGGGGCCGTAATCGGCGAGCATCGTTCCGCTCCAGTAGGCGCTCTCGTCGAGCGGCGCGCCGTCGATGTACACCGCGCCGTCCCGGATCTCGATCGTTTCGCCGCCGAGCGCGATCACGCGCTTGACGCAGCTCTTGGTGTAGCCCGGGTAATAGCAGATGATGATGTCGCCGCGCGCCGGCTCCGCGAACCAGTAGCTCACCTTTTCCACGAGCATGTGCTCGCCGTGCGTGAGCGTTGGGTACATCGAATCGCCGTCCACGCGGATCGGCTCCGCGATAAACGCGCGGATGCTGAGCGCGACCACGATGAGCAGCGCGAGCGATATGCAAAAATCGAGCCGCCGCCAGAAGCGGCCGCCCCGGAGCTTATCCTGTTGTTCCTCCGTCAGGCGCAGAAGATAGCGCATCTCGCGCCGCGTGAACCCCTCGTCGTGCGTCAAATGGTGTCCTTTCCGCCCTCATCCGGCGTTGCCGGCAGCACGCGCTTGCAGTTCTTGACGAACACCGCGCGGTCCATCATCACGATCCGGCCGCAGTGGTTGCAGCGGATCTTGACATCCGCCCCGGTGCGGATGATCGTCCAGGCGTTTTCGCCGCACGCGTGCGGCTTTTTCATCACGGCGCCGTCGCCGCAGGCAAACGAAGCGATCATGCGTTCACATCCCCGTCGCCCTGCAGGGCTTCGGTATAGTTGTACACATCGTAGCTGGGCGTCGCCGGCGGAATGTACGAGAACACGATCTCGAGGAATTTGTCCGGTTTCTCCTCATGGAGCAGGTGTCCCGCGTTCTTGACCAGGTAGTAGCGGCCGTACTGCAGGACCTTCTGGAAGTACACGCTGCCGGACGCGGGGTGGTACCGGTCCTCATTGCCCCAGACGCAGAGGATCTCATGGTCGCTCTCCCGTAGCGCGTCGGCCGTTCCCTTCATATCGAAGTTGACCACCGCGTACATGAGCGCCTCGCGGGTCAGTCCGTCCGCGACCGGGCCGTAATACTGCTTCACATCGCGCTCGGTGATGACGCTCTGGTCCACCACGCACTCGTTCAGCATGCGCCGCACGTCGCCGGCGGAATACAGGTTCCGCGAAAACACCGCGGATATGCTGTTCTTCATCCGGTGGAACAGCTTCGGCATGTGCTTGGAGATGCCGCCGGGCGCGATGGCGATGCAGTTGGCCACCATCTCGGGGTACAGCGTGAGCAGCCGCATCAGGTAGACCGCGCCGGTCGAGAAGCCGATCATGTGCGCGGACGCCACGCCCTTCTCCTGCAAAAAGCCGCGCAGCAGCGCCGCCATCTCATCCATCGAGTAGGCAAAGCGCTCCGGCCGGCTGCTGTAGCCGTGGCCGGGCAGGTCGATGGCCAGCACGCGGTAGTTCTCGCTCAGCTCGGCAAACACGTTCCGCCAGGTGTAGAGCGACTGGCCGATGCCGTGCACGAGCAGCAGCGGCTCGCCGACGCCCGCCTCGAGATAGTGCACGCGGATCTGCTCGGCCGCCTCGCCGGACCCCTCCGGCACTGGCATGGTAACGGTGACATAATCGCCCACCTGCTCCGAATTGATGAAATATGTTCCAACGTTTGCGTCTGCCACAGCTCTGACCCCCGTTCCAAAGAATATGTGCATCAACGGCTCCGTTGCCGATACGGCCACACGATATTATTTTACCCCGCCGCCCTCCGATTTGCAACGGCGCGCCAGCCATGGTAACAGAAAGTTTACCGGAATTTTGGCGCTGCGCCCCCGGGCGCGTACCGCCGTTTCGGACGCCCGGATGGTTGGGAGCGTGACGCCGCTTTGGGTGCTCAACCGGCCGCGGTCTGCGCCGCCGTTTCGGGCGCTCGGTGGGCTGTGTACTGCACCGCTGATTCGGACACCGGCTGGCCGCGGTCTGCGCCGCCATTTCTGGCACTCGATGGGCTGGGCGCGCGCCGCCGTTTCGGGTCGGGAGCGCGCGGCGTCTTTGCCGCGCCCGGACGGCGATCTTTGACAAATCCGGGAACATTCGCCGGCGCGTCTTGTGTGCGCGCCGTTTTTTTGATACCATTATAAGGAAGCGGCGGCATGCACCGCCGCGGTATCCTCGTCAGAAGGGGCGGCACGCGCCGCCGGACGATTGCAGGAATCTCTGCCTCAGACAAAGGAGGACGCTGTATGGAACTCATCATCGACGGCCGCCCGATCGACGCGCAGCCGGGTGAAACGCTGCTCACGCTGGTTCGGCGCCTCGGCCTCGACACCGGCGAACTGAAAACCCGCCCGCTGGCCGCCTACATGGCCGGCGAGGCTTTCACGCTCAACTATGTGCCCGTGCGCCAAACCGAGAACGGCGAGTGCCTGCGCTCGCGCCGGGCGGTGCATCTCTCCCGCGGCAGGATTGAGCTCGTGCGCTACGACAGCGACCGCGGCAAGCGCATCTACGAGCACTCGATGCTGTTCGTGTTCCTGCTCGCGGTGCGCGCCTGCTTCCCGGAGGCGCGCGTCATCATCGACTACGCCGTGGGCGCGGGGCTGTACGCCACCGTGCGCAAGGAGCCGGCGCTGACCGCGGAGGATGTGGAGCGCATCCGGGAGGCCTGCGCGCGCATCGTGGCGGAGGACCATCCGCTCGTGCGGCAGCGGCTCGACATCGACGATGCGATCGAGTTCTTCGCCAATGACGGCCAGACCGACAAGGTGAACCTGCTCGGCTGGCGCTGGTTCACCTATTTCGATGTGTACCGCGTGGGCGACTACATGGATTATTTCTACGGCGAAATGCTGCCGTCGACCGGCTTCGTCTCGGTCTACGACCTGCGCTTCCAGGACGGCGGCGTGCTGCTGCTGCGCCCGGACGCGGCCGACCCGAACAAGGCCTCCGTCTACCAGCCGATGCCGAAGCTGTCCGCCGTGTTCCGCGAGAGTGAGAAGTGGGGGCGGCTCATGCACTGCACCGATGTGTCCGACCTGAACCATCTCGTCCGCTCCGGCGGCATCCGCGAGCTCATCCGCGTCAACGAGGCGCTGCACGAGAAGCGCTATGCGCAGATTGCCGATGAGATCGTGGAGCGCGGCGCGCGCGCCGTGCTGATCGCCGGGCCGTCCAGCTCCGGCAAAACGACCAGCGCCAACCGCCTGTGCACGCAGCTGCGCGTGCACGGCAAGACGCCCGTGCTCATGTCGCTCGACGACTACTATATCGACCGCGATAAGATCCTGCCGGACGAGAACGGCGAGATCGACCTCGAGCACATCAACACCATCGATACCGACCTGTTCCGCAGCGACCTGACGCGCCTGCTCGACGGCGAAACGGTCGAGCTGCCGCGCTTCGACTTCAAGACCGGCAAGCGCGTCATGGACGGGCACACGCTCCGGCTGGACGCGGACACGCCGCTTGTCGTCGAGGGTCTGCACGGGCTGAACCCGGCGCTGCTGCCGGATACCGTGGACCGCAGCCTCGTCTACCGCATGTATGTGAGCGCGCTGACCACGCTGAACCTCGACGACCACAACCGCATCCCCACCACGGACATCCGCCTGCTCCGGCGCATGGTGCGCGACTATGAGACGCGCAACGCCTCCATCGAGCACACGCTGTCCATGTGGGCGAGCGTGCGCCGCGGCGAGGAGCGCTGGATCTTCCCGTATCAGGAGCAGGCGGACGCGATCTTCAACTCCACGCTCGTGTACGAGCCGGCGGTGCTCAAGAAGCACATCTTCCCGCTGCTGCAGGCCGTGCGGTCGGGCAGCCCGTACTTTGACGAGGTGCGCAGCATCGTCAAGTTCCTGAACTATATCGTGGAGGCGAACGTCGAGGACGAGATCCCGCCGACGTCGGTCCTGCGCGAGTTCATCGGCGGCAACGCCTTCTACCGGTAACGGCCGCACTCCGGGGGCGGCCCCCGCAGGGCGGCGCATCGTACGCCGCCGGAACCTCCATCCCCCGCGCCCGAAAGGCGGCGGGGTCGGGAGCGAACATCCGTGCGATACCGGCACTGCCGGTGCGCGCCCGTCCGCGAGCACGCCCGGCGGCCAAAAAACTTTCCATGCAAAGGGGATTCACATGCGCAAACGCTTTGCCGTGATGCTGAGCACCGTTGCCTCGATCATCCTGGTCCTGTGCATCCTGTTCTCGGCGCTGCAGCTCACGATGAACGACAAGAACTACATCGAGTATGAATACTCCCGCCTGCAGGTCGCGCGCGGGATGGGCATGAGCAACCTGGATCTGGTCAACTCGTGCAACCGGCTCATCGATTACATGGAGGGCCGCGTGGACAGCATCGACATCCTCGTCACGGTGAACGGGGAGCAGGTGCTCATGTTCGACCAGCCGCAGGAGGTCAGCCACATGGCCGACGTGCGGCTCCTGTACCAGAATTTCCGCACCTACCGCGATTTCGGCCTGCTGCTCGCGCTCGTGCTGTACCTGTTTTCGGCCATTCTCCACGTCCGCACGGCCATGCACACGCTCGCTTCCGGCTATCTCTACGGCGCGTTCGTCATCGCGCTGTTCGCGGGCTTCATCGGCACATGGGCGGCGCTGGACTTTTCGAGCTTCTGGACGTTCTTCCACCAGATGCTGTTCTGGAACGAGGACTGGCTGTTCGATGCGGCCACGAGCCGCATGATCAACATGCTGCCCGAGAAGTTCTTCTCCGATATGATCCTGCGCATGGCGGCCATCGCGGGCGCGGCGTTTTTGCTGCTGCTCGGCGGCTCGATCGCGCTCCTCGTCTCCATGCGCAAAAAGCGGATGGCGGCGCGGGAGAGGGCGCGCCAGCGGGCGCTTGCCGCGCGCGCGGCCAAGCGGGAGGCGGCCGCAAAGCAGCACGCAGCCGCGCAGGGCGCGGCCGGGCAGAGCGCAGCCGGGCAGAACCCGGCGGTGACGGCCGGCAGCACCCCGCCGCAGAGTACGGGCGATCTGCCGCAGAGCGCCGGCGATCTGCCGGCTACGGAGGAACAGCCGTGAACAAAGAGAGCTCCCTGCGCTTTGGCGGCACGCTGCTCGCCATCGAAACCTCCTGCGATGAAACCGCGGCGGCCGTGATCCGCGGCGGCCGGGAGGTGTGTTCCAACGTGGTGCACACGCAGATCCCGCTGCACCAGCGCTTCGGCGGCGTGGTGCCGGAGATCGCCTCGCGCAGCCATGTGGAGATGATCGGCCATGTCGTCGACCGCGCCCTGAACGATGCCGGCATGCCCGGCGGCGAGGGGCTCGACGGCGTTGCGGTCACGCATGGGCCGGGGCTCGTCGGCGCGCTGCTGGTCGGGCTGTCGTTCGCCAAGGCGTATGCGTTCGCCAAGGGGCTGCCGTTCGTGGGCGTGAACCACATCGCCTCGCACATCGCCGCCAACTACCTGACATACCCGGATCTGGAGCCGCCGTTCGTCTGCCTCGTCGTGTCCGGCGGGCATACCCACATCCTCATGGTCGAGGGCTACGATTCGTTCCGGCTCATCGGCCGCACGCGCGATGACGCGGCCGGCGAAGCGTTCGACAAGATTGCGCGCGTGCTGGGTCTGCCGTATCCGGGCGGCCCGGCGCTCGAAAAGCTGGCGCTCGAGGGCGACAGCCACGCCGTGCGCTTCCATTCCGCGTTCCTCGAGGGCGACGGCTATGACTTCAGCTTCTCCGGCCTCAAGACCGCCGCCATCAACCGCCTGCACACCGCCGAGCAGCGCGGCGAGACGATCAGCCGCGCCGACATCGCGGCCTCCTTCCAGCACACGGTGGTCGAGGCGCTCTCGACCCGCGCCGTGCGCGCGGCGGAGCAGTTCGGCGGCCGGGAGCCGGTGCTGGCGCTCGCCGGCGGCGTGTCGGCCAACCGCGCTCTGCGCCATGCGCTCGAGACGCGCTGCGCCCGGGCGGGCATCCGCTTCTGCTGCCCGGACTTCGCCTACTGCACCGACAACGCCGCCATGGTCGGCTCGGCGGGCTACTACCGCCTGCTCTCGCACGGCCCGGACGACTGGTCGCTCAACGCGGTCCCGAACCTCTCGTTTCTCCGGGAATAACCCGGGTACGGGCCGCCACAGGCCGCATCGCGGTCAAAGCCACGCATCCCCAAGGCGGACAAGCCTCGTCAGGATCATGCGCGCGCGGGTGATCGCGCAGCAAAGCAACGCTTCTTCCATTGCGCGCGGGTAATCGCGCGGTCAAAACCACGCATCTTCCATGCCGAAAAAGGGCCTGCCGGATCGCTTCCGGCAGGCCCTTTCATGGTCTCGCTCCCCCCGCTCATTTGAGCTTAATATGCGCTGTCGGAACGGGCAGGTTTTCTGCTTTCCTAGGCCCGCTCCCCCCCCCGCTCACTTTGGCCTGATATGCGCTGTCGGAACGGGCAGGTTTCCGGCTTTCATGGACTCCGCTCTCCGCTCATTTGAGCAGCACCAGATGCGCGCCCTCCTGAAGCGGCATGGCCGGGTCGGGCGCCTCCGGCAGGTCGGCGTTCCAGCCGGCGAGTGCGCCGAGCGTCACCCGGAAGCGCTTGCCGATATCCCAGAGCGTTTCGCCCGCGCCGGCGCAGTAGATGATGATGCCGCGCGCGGGGGCCGGCTCCCCGGCGTCGTCCGGCTGCACGGCGGTCACGGCGCAGAGGCTCTGCCGGTCGTACAGAACGGTCTGTGCCTCGAGCGTCAGCAGCAGCTCCGGCGTGCGGCCGCTCCCGGTGAGCTGCGCGGAGAGCACCTGCAGCTCCACGCGCGCATCCGGCGTGTACGGCGCGTCCATGACCAGCTGCAGCGGCAGGTCGTAGGGAAAGCTGTGCAGCTGCCCGCCGTCGCACTGGTACAGGACCGTTGCAAACACCATGGCGTCGATCCCGAGCCGGCCGCCCTCCGCCTCGTAGGCGCCCGTCATCGCCGCGATGGCCGAGGCATAGACCATGCGGTAGGCGTCCGGCAGGTGGGAGGGGATCTGCACGCCCTCCCGGAACGGAAAGCGCTTCTGCTCCGCGCCCGTGCAGAGGAGCTGCTCAAACGTGGAGCGGGCGCAGGCGAACGCGCCGTTCTCGTCATACGCGTCGAACAGCACCTGCTGCTCGGCCGCCTCCAGACCGTAGACGCGCAGCTGCACGAGCGCCTCAACGTCCGCCACGCCGAAGCTCATATCGGCGGCCACGGCGGACACCTGCTCCACGGTGGCGGTCGCCCATGCCATCTCCGCGTACGGCGCGTCGAACGCCTCGGTAAACGGAATGATCTGCGTCTGCTGGGTGAGCTGGCCCTCGTCCGAGGCGGTGAGCACGGTCGCGTACAGGCTGCCCTCCACGGTCAGCGCCGTGCCGTTGTACACCAACTCGCGCACCTGCGCCGTGCCGTGGTACAGCAGCACCTGCGCGGCGGTCGGGGCGGAGATCTCCTCGCGAATGCGCACCGAGTGCGTCGCCAGCAGCGCGCTGCGCCGCGTTTTGACCGCCTGCTGCCGGCTCTCCAGCCCGGTCACGCCCGCGATGCCGGTGACGAACGGGTCCGCAACCGGCGCAACGACCGCCGCGGACAGCTCCAGAACGGCCGACAGGCGCAGCTTTGCGCCGTCCACGGTGCAGCTGCACTCGAGCACCTGCGCACCCGCCGAAGCGGCCATGCCCTCGGCCGCGCCGGGCAGCTCCATGCTGTGCACATATGTCGACGACGCGGAAAACCCGAACACCTCGCCGGACGGGCTCTGGCACAGCAGCTGCAGCGTCAGGCTGCCTCCGGCGCGCACCACGTCCTTCTGCGCCTCGGCCTGGCAGGCGCCGAGCTGCGCGCCCGCGCTCAGAACGGCTGCGGCCACACGCCCGTCCGGCAGCGGAATCTCGCTGTCGATCAACGTCTGAGAGACGGCCGTTCCCACCAGGGTATCGATCCCGATCACGCTTGTTTGCACGTCCATCATGCTGTACCTCCCGCTTGATTGGCTTCATTCATTCGTATGCCCGTTCGCGCGCGGATATGCCGGGCATGCGCGCCCGTCACGCCACAGCAAAAAAGCGTATTTTCCATCTTGACTGAAGCCGGTCGCAATTCTATAATAAGATGGTCGCCCATCGGTGGGGCGACCGCATCGCGGTTATTCGCAAGCCCCATACCAAACCAATTCTCAGGTGATCAGAATTTTTCAGGAGGAAGAAAATGAACGCATACATTCAGAGAGTACTGGAGCAGACGCGCGCCAAAAATGCGGGCGAGCCGGAGTTTTTGCAGACGGTTGAAGAGGTGCTCACCTCGCTGGAGCCGGTGATCGAGCGCCATCCGGAGTACGAAAAAGCCGCTCTGCTCGAGCGCATGGTGGAGCCGGAGCGCGTGATCGAGTTCCGTATCGTCTGGCAGGATGACCGCGGAACGGCGCATGTCAACCGCGGCTACCGCGTGCAGTACAACAGCGCCATCGGCCCGTACAAGGGCGGCCTGCGCTTCCATCCGTCCGTCAACCTGTCGATCATGAAGTTCCTCGGCTTTGAGCAGACGTTCAAAAACAGCCTGACCAGCCTGCCCATCGGCGGCGGCAAGGGCGGTTCCGACTTCGATCCGCGCGGCCGCAGCGACAACGAGATCATGCGCTTCTGCCAGGCGTTCATGACGGAGCTGTACCGCCACATCGGCCCGGATGTGGACGTGCCCGCGGGCGATCTGGGCGTCGGCGGCAAGGAGATCGGCTATCTGTTCGGCCAGTACAAGCGCATCAAAAACGCGTATGAGAACGGCGTGCTCACCGGCAAGGGTCTCTCCTACGGCGGCAGCCTGATCCGTCCGGAAGCCACCGGCTTCGGCGCGGTCTACTACATCTCCGAGGTGTTCAAGCATGAGAAGGACTCCTTCTCGGGCAAGACCTTCGCGCTGTCCGGCTTCGGCAACGTGTGCTGGGGCGCGGTCACGAAGATCACGGAGCTCGGCGGCAAGGTCATCACCATCTCCGGTCCGGACGGCTACGTGCTCGACAACAACGGCATCAACACGCCGGAAAAGATCGCCTATCTGCTGGAGATGCGCAACAGCCGCCGCGACCGCGTGCAGGACTATGCCGACCGCTTCGGCGTGCAGTTCTTCCCGGGCGAGAAGCCGTGGGGCGTCAAGGCCGATGTCATCATGCCGTGCGCCACGCAGAACGAGGTCACGCTCGAGGATGCGAAGAAGATCGTCGCCAACGGCGTGAAGTACTACATTGAGGTCTCCAACATGCCCACCACGAATGACGCGCTCAACTACCTCATGCAGCAGAAGGGCATGATCGTCGCGCCGAGCAAGGCGGTCAACGCCGGCGGCGTCGCCACCAGCGCGCTGGAAATGAGCCAGAACTCCATGCGCTACAGCTGGACCGCGGAGGAAGTGGACGAGAAGCTGCACAGCATCATGACCAACATCCACAACGCCAGCGCCAAGGCGGCCGAGGAGAACGGCCTGGGCTACAACCTGGTGGCCGGTGCGAACCTCGCGGGCTTCATGAAGGTCGCAGAGGCCATGATGGCGCAGGGGCTTGTCTGAGCCGCGCCCGGCATACCCCGCTTGAACGGACAAAACGCCCGAAAGTATTCGGGCTCAGCAAACGCCCGATAAACTCGGGCACAGCAAACGCCCGAAAGTATTCGGGCGTTTGCGATTGTTTGGGCGATTGTTTTTGTAGTTGCTTTGGAAGAGAGGACAAGCCATGGCGGCATATGCGCGCGAAGATCTGACAAAGGGCAGCATCAACCGGGGGCTGGTGCGCTTTGCGCTCCCCCTGATGGCGGGCAATCTGCTGCAGCAGTGCTACAACATCGCCGATGCCTGGATCGTCGGCCGCTATATCGGGGAGGACGCGCTGGCGGCGGTCGGCTCGTCCTACACGCTCATGATGTTTCTGACCTCCATGCTCATCGGCCTGTGCATGGGCAGCAGCGCCTACTTCTCCATCCAGTTCGGGCGGCAGGACCGGGAGCGCCTGGGCAAGGGCATCTTTCTCTCGTTCGTGTTCATCGGCTCGCTCGCGGCCGCCATTACCGTGCTCGCCGCCGCCCTGATCGACCCCATCCTGCGGGCACTGCGGGCGCCCGCCGGCGTGTACGGCATGATGCGGCAATACCTCGGCTGCATCTTCTGGGGCATCCCGGCCGTGTTCGGCTACAACTTCTTCTCGAGCCTGCTGCGCGCGGTCGGCAACTCCATGGCGTCGCTCGTGCTGCTGGGCGTTTCGGCCGCGCTGAACATCGGGCTGGACCTGCTGTTCGTGCTGGGGCTTGGCATGGGCGTGCCCGGCGCCGCGATCGCAACGGTGACCGCGCAGTATGCCGCCTGCCTGTGCATCGCGTGCTATACGCTGCTGCGGCGGCCGGAGCTTCGCATCCGGCGCGCGCACATGGTGTTCGACCGGGAAATCCTCCGATCCATCTCCCGGTTCTCCGTGCTCACCTCGGTGCAGCAATCGGTCATGAACTTCGGCATCCTGATGATTCAGGGGCTGGTCAACAGCTTCGGCGAGGCGGTCATGGCGGCCTTTGCGGCGGGCGTGAAGATCGACTCGTTCGCCTATCAGCCCGCCATCGACTTCGGCAACGCGTTCTCCACCTTTGTCGCGCAGAACCACGGCGCCGGGGAAAAGCAGCGCATCCGGCAGGGCGTCCGGAGCGCGGTGCTCGCCATGCTGGCGTTCTGCACCGTCATCACGGCGCTCGTGTGCAGCCTCGCCGAGCCGCTGCTCGGGCTGTTCATCGACGCGGCGCGCCCGGACATCATCGCCATCGGCGCGGAATACCTGCGCATCGAGGCGAGCTTCTATTTCGGCATCGGCCTTCTGTCCATGTCCTACGGCTATTACCGCGCCATCGGCCGGCCGGGCTTCTCCGTTGTGCTGACGGTCTGCTCGCTCGGCACGCGCGTGCTGCTGGCCTATCTGCTCGCGCCGGTCCCGGCCATCGGCGTCACCGGCATCTGGGCGGCCATTCCGATCGGCTGGCTGCTCGCGGACTGCGTCGCCGTGACCCGGTACCTGCTGCTCGAGCGGCGGGAGCGGCGCGCACCGGCCTGACCGCGCCGCACAAACCCAGCGTCCGGAAGCGGAGGGCTGTGCCCATGCCGGACGAACCACGGAAGGCGGCCAAGGCCTCCCGCGCCAATCCCCCCGATTGAGAAACGAATCGGCATCCCCAGTACCAATCCGCAAATCGGGCACCGGGCGACGACCCCGGTGCTGCAGCCGGCGAACCCTCCCGCGGGTGCGCCCGCATCCCCCAGTACCAATCCCCCGATTGAGGAGCGGATCGGCATCCCCCGCACCAATCCGCAAATTGCGCACCGGGCGACGACCCCGATGCTGCAACCGGCGAACCCTCCCACGGGGTGCGCCCGCATCCCCAACCGACCCAACGCGCCCGACGGAGAGCGATCCATCCGCCGGGCGCTTTCCTTTGCCCGCGACCGCCCCAACCATCTATGAATACGCCATTATCGTTATAATGCAATCTATATATTTTTATCAAATGTATTGACTTGTCGAATTTTCGGTGCTATAACAGAACTGCAAAACAAAAGGAGGTCTTATAGATATGTCCAGATTCACACTTCCGAGAGATTTGTACCATGGCAAGGGCTCGCTCGAGGCGCTCAAGTCCCTCTCCGGCAAGCGCGCCGTCATCTGCGTCGGCGGCGGCGCCATGAAGCGCAACGGTTTTCTTGACCGCGCGGAAGCCTACCTGAAGGAGGCGGGCATGGAGGTCCGGTTGATCGAGGGCATCGAGCCCGATCCGTCCGTGACCACCGTCATGAAGGGCGCGGCGCTCATGCAGGAGTTCCAGCCCGACTGGATCGTCGCGATGGGCGGCGGCTCCCCGATCGATGCGGCCAAGGCCATGTGGATCAAATATGAGTATCCCGAGACCACGTTTGAAGATATGTGCAAGGTGTTCGGCCTGCCGAAGCTGCGCACGAAGGCGCATTTCTGTGCCATCCCCTCCACCTCCGGCACGGCGACCGAGGTGACGGCCTTCTCCATCATCACGGACTACGACAAGGGCGTCAAGTACCCGATCGCGGACTTTGAGATCACGCCGGACGTGGCCATCGTCGACCCCGATCTGGCCGAGACGATGCCGAAGAAGCTCGTTGCGCACACCGGTATGGACGCCATGACGCACGCGGTGGAAGCGTACGTCTCCACCTGCCATTGCGACTACACCGATCCGCTGGCGCTGCACGCGATCAAGATGATCCGGGCCAACCTCGTCAAGTCCTACAACGGCGACATGGACGCCCGCGCCGCAATGCACAACGCCCAGTGCCTCGCCGGCATGGCGTTCTCGAACGCGCTGCTCGGCATCGTGCACTCCATGGCGCATAAGACCGGCGCCGCGTTCTCCCACGGCAACGAGGGCCACATCATCCACGGCGCGGCCAACGCCATGTACCTGCCCAAGGTCATCGCGTTCAACGCGAAGAACCCCGAGGCGCTCAAGCGCTACGGCGAGATCGCGGACTTCATCGGCCTCGGCGGCAAGGACGACGCGGAGAAGACCGAAAACCTCATCGCGATGCTGCGCGGCATGAACGACGACCTCAACATCCCGCACTGCATCAAGAACTACGGCGAGGGCGGCGCCATCTGCGAGGAAGGCCAGTCCGTCGCGCCGGAAGCCGAGTTCCGCGCCCGCCTCTCCGAGATTGCCACGCTCGCCATCGGCGATGCCTGCACCGGCTCGAACCCGCGCCAGCCCTCGCAGGAGGAGATGGAAAAGCTCCTGCTGTGCTGCTACTACGACACGGAAGTGGACTTCTGAGCATCCGTAACCCCCGTTTCCGTCGGGGCTGCCCCACAGGCGGCGCCCCGGCGGGCGCTTCGCGCGGCGCGGAACGCACCGCCGCGCAGCACAGACAACCGTATTTTTTTTGCCGATTCTGGAAGGAGATAGGACATCATGGGCCGTTTAGACAACAAAGTAGCGATCATTACGGGCAGCAACTCCGGCGTAGGCGCAGCGGCTGCCAAGCTGTTTGCCAGGGAGGGTGCAAAGGTCGTCATCAGCGCGCGGCGCCTGCCGCAGCTTGAGGAGGTGGCCGCCGAAATCCGCGCCGCCGGCGGCGAAGTGCTCGTCGTACAGACGGACGTATCCAAGGTCGAGGACTGCGAGAACCTCGTTGCCAAGACCGTTGAAACCTTCGGCCGCGTGGATGTGCTGGTCAACAACGCGGGCGTGCTGGAGCCCGGCCTCAAGCCCATCGACGTCTACAGCGACGAGGACTGCGACTGGGTGTACAGCATCAACACCAAGGGCACCATGTACTGCACCCGCGCCGTGCTCAAATACATGATCCCGCAGAACAGCGGCTCCATCGTCAACCTCGACTCCGTGGCCGGCGCCTTCGGTACCGGCGGCGCAGCCTATGTGTCCTCGAAGGCGGCCATCATCGGCCTGACCAAGCACACCGCCATGCGCTTTACCGGCACGGGCATTCGCTGCAACTCCGTGAACCCGTCCACCATCGTCACCCCGATGTCCAAGGCGGACCCGGCAACGCTCAATCAGGATATGTTCGGCCAGATGATGAAGCACATGAACCTGCGCGTACCGCCCTGCCAGCCGGAGGACGTGGCCAACATCCTGCTGTTCCTCGCGAGTGACGAATCCCGCGCGATGACCGGCCAGATCATCGTGTCCGACTTCGGCGCGACCCTGTGAGCCATTCCCCGACCAGAGAATCATCCATGTCGAATCACCCATGTTCCGTTGCACGGCATGGGTGATTCGTTTTGCGTCCCGGTAGGCGCTGTAGTCGGCCAGATCCCATGTTCCGCTGCTCGGCATGGGTGATTCCGTTTTCCCGGATTTATCACCCATGTTCCGTTGCACGGCATCAGTGATTCTCTTTCCCCGGATTTGCTGCTGCTCAGAGCATCGGCCGGATCGTCAAAATGTGCGTGGGTCGCCTCTTCCCCTCGCCGGCGGCGGGCGCTTTGGGCTTTGACAGGCTCGGCCGCAGATGCTATGATTATGCCCATGAATGCGACAGAAAAATTGAAAGCCAGCCCCTGTATTCTGCTGGATCTCGACGGAACCATCCTCAACTCCATGTCCGTTTGGCGCACTGCGCCGGCCATCCTGCTCGCGCGGAGGGGGATCGAGCCGGATGCGGAGCAGGCGCGCATCCTGCGCACCGTGCGCTTCAGCCCCGCAGTCGATCACATGATGGAGCAGTTCGACCTCGGCGTGCCGCGTGAATCGATCGAGAGCGAAATGCGGGCCATCATCCTCGACGGCTATCGCACGCGCGTGGTCCCCAAGGCGGGCGCGGTGGCGTTTTTGCAGATGCTGCGGCAGCGCGGCAAGCGCGTCGTCGCCGTCACGGACAACGTGGCCGCCGCGATCGACTGCGCGCTCGAGCGCAACGACCTTGCCGGATATTTCGACAGCGTCTATTGCGGGCCAAGCTACGGCATGAGCAAGCACATGCCCGAGATCTTTACAATGGTCCTGTCCCGCGAGGGCTTCCGCGCGGCGGACTGCATGCTCTTTGACGACGCGCCATGGCCGCTTGAGACCGCGCAATCGCTCGGCATCTTCACCGTCGCCGTGGAGGAGCCGTTTTCCATGCACGAGTATGACGCCATCTGCGCCGCCGCAGACGCATGGACAAAGGATTACACCGAGTTTCTCAAGTAGCCCCAACCTCACGCAGCGCGCAAGCCGTGGCGGTCAGATTCTAGAGAATTCTGCCGAATCAAAGCCGTTCCAACCCGGCAAAGCGCGCGAAAGCCACGCCAGAGGGATTGTCATGCAGCCAAAGCATAATCCGCAGTTGGTTCCCTTGGCAAAACAGCTGCGAAAAGAAATGACCAGAGAAGAACAGCACCTGTGGTATGATTTTCTGCGTTCCTACCCTGTCCGGTTTTCCAGACAAAAGGTGCTGGGAAAATACATCGCTGATTTCTATAGCGCAAAAGCAAAGCTTGTCATTGAGCTGGACGGTTCTCAACACTATGAGGACAGAAACGCCAGAAAGGATGCGGACCGCACCGCCTTTCTGGAGGGGTATGGTCTGAAGGTCATTCGTATTTCAAACATCGAAGTCAACAGAAATTTCCGTGGAGTTTGCGAATATATCGATGCAGCGGTAAGGCAATCCCTCAATCAGCTTCGCTGACAGCTCCCTTTACACAAGGGAGCCTTGGCGCTGCCGTATCAGAACATTCCATAAAAAAAACCGACCCGTGATCGCAACCACAGGTCGGTTTCA
>JAQXRK010000010.1 GCA_029218485.1 bacterium
ATCAGCGCGCCCAGCAGGGCGGGCGCGTCCGTATAGCCATAGCCGGCCATGAACCGCGCCAAATCCGAAAAATACGCATCGATAAACGCCTGCTGCTCCATGGGGATCAGCGTACCGTCCAGATCGATGAGAACAGTATCCACCCGCATGCGTCAAAAACTCCTTTCCTTTCCGTTGCCATCGGCCTGCTCCCCCGCACACCGCGCCATTTTCATCCCCATCTCCGTCCCCGGAACGCGGGCGGGTCAACCGCACGCCGCGCGTGCAGCAGCGCCGCGCTCCCCGAAAAAGCGGGGGCAATCGCCTGCCCCGTGCGCTGCGCGTTCGCCCTGTGCGCCCGTGCCGCGCCATCTCCGCCCCCCGGAATGCGGGCGATCAACCGCACGCCGCGCGTGCATCAGCGCGCGCTCCCCGAAAAAAGCGGCAAGCCGGCGCAAAGCGCCGGCGTCACTCCGTCATACCGTTCCGGTTCCCATTTGCAAAGGAGCGCCGGAACAACCGCCGTATCCGTCCAAGGCAGTCCGGCTGCGGTCTCCGCGCGCCGGCGGCTATTTGGCCGCCCGCTCCTTTTTGTGCGGTTCCGTACCGCCGGAGAGCATGTCATACAGCGCAAGGTACTGCTTTGCGGAAGCGGCCCAGCCGAAATCCGCCTCCATGCCGCGGCGCACCAGCCGCTGCCACATGGGCCGGTCCTCGTAATAGTACTGCACGGCGCGCTCGAGCACAAAGAGCATCTCGTGCGCGTTGTAATTGGCGAACGAAAAGCCGGTGCCCTCGTCCGTATACTTGTTGTAGGGGATGACGCTGTCCTTCAGGCCGCCGGTCTCCCGGACGACCGGCACGGAGCCGTAGCGCAGCGCGATCATCTGCGACAGGCCGCAGGGCTCAAACTGCGAGGGCATCAAGAACAGGTCGCTGCCGGCATAGACCCGGTGCGCCAGCCCCTCGTTCATGCCGATGTAGGTACCGACCTGACCCGGGTACCGCCACGCCGCCCAGTTGAGCAGGTCGACAAAGTGCCGGTCCCCGTCGCCGAGCAGCACGAGCTGCACGTCCATGCGCAGGATGTCGGCGAGCACGCGCTCCACCAGATCCAGCCCCTTTTGCGGCGTCAGGCGCGAGATCATCGCGATCACCGGCGTCCCAGGCCGCTCGGGCAGGCCCATCTCCCGCTGCAGCAGCGTCTTCTGCTTCGCCTTGCCCGCCATATCGTCCGGCCCGTAATGATGCTCCAGGAAGCGGTCGGTCGCCGGGTCGTACACCGTGCGGTCAATGCCGTTCAAAATGCCGGATACCGCTTCGCCGCGCGCGCGCAGCAGCCCGTCGAGCCGCTCGCCGTAGTAGGCCGTGCGGATCTCGGCGGCGTAGGTCGGACTGACGGTATTGATATGGTCGGCAAACACGAGCCCCGCCTTCATGCAGCTCAGCGCGCCGTAGAACTCCAGATAATCCGGCGTGAACAGCCGCTCGTCAAAGCCGAGCCGCGCGTTCATGGCCCTCCAGTCGAACAGGCCCTGATAGCGCAGGTTGTGGATGGAAAACACGATGCGCATATGGCACAGGCGCGCATCATCGAGATACTGCGTGCGCAGCATGGCCGCGAGCAGGCCCGTCTGCCAGTCGTTCAGGTGCAGCACATCCGGGCAAAAGTCGATGTGCCGGCACATCTCCGCCACCGCGCGGCAGAAGAACGCAAACCGATAGCCCTCCTGCAATCCGTCGCCATAGATGGCGTCGACGCCGAACATCTCCTCGTTGTCCACAAAATAGTAGGTCACGCCCTGATCGGTCAGCGATTCAATGCCGCAGTACATGCTGCGGCTGCCGAAGAGCACCGGGTATTCCGCGATGTGCACCATGCGGTCCTTCCAGTACGGATCGATGCGCCGGTATTTCGGCAGAACCACGCGGATGTCTGCGCCCTGCCGGGCGAGCTCCACGGGGAGCGAACCGGCCACATCGGCGAGGCCGCCCGTCTTGATGAACGGCACGCACTCGCTGGATACATACAGAACCTTCATACTGTCTCCGTTTCCTGTCTTGCTCTCATCACGCGCCGCTCAGACGGTCGTGTTCTTCTTCAGAATGATCGGGAAGCTGTCGTAGCCGATCAGCGTCCGGCCGTCGCGGATGGTGACGCCCTTGTCGAGCACCACATGGTCGAGCGAGCAGCCGTCCCCGATCGTGACGCCCTGCATGATGATGGAGTTTTTGACCGTGCTGCCCCGGCCGACCGTGACGCCGCGGAACAGCACGCTGTCCTCCACCGCGCCCTGAATGTCGCAGCCGTCGGCCAGGATCGCGTTCTTCACGGATGCGTCCGCGCCGTAGCGCGTGCTCAGCTCGTCCTTGACCTTCGTATAGACCGGGTGCGCCGGATTGAACAGGTCTGCCCGCACGGCCGGGTCGAGCAGGGCCATGTTGTGCCGGAAATAGTTTGCGGCGGAATCGAGCCGCGCCACATAGCCATCGTAGCGGCAGCCGTAGATCTTGAGCGAGCTGCACTTCTTGAGCAGCACATCCCGCGTGAACTCATATTCGCCGCGCGAGAACGCCTCCTCGACAAGGTATTCGAGCAGCAGCCGGTCCATGATCATCACGTCGCAGCTGCGGCAGTTCGTGCGCGGCCGGTAGGGATTGAGCTCCATCTCCGTGATGCGGCCCGTGCCGTCCATGAGCAGCCGCAGGTCATCGTTCTGCTCGTCCGGGTCGAAATCGTTCTCCTCGTTGTACAGGATGGTGATGTCCGCGCCCGTATGCACGTGCTGTTCGTACATCTCGTCGAACGTGGTGTTGAAAATGGTGTGGCTGCCGGTGAGGATCACATACTGCTGCGTGCAGCGCCGCACATAGCCCATGCAGGAGCGGAACGCGTCCACCGAGCCGCGGTAGAGGCCCGTGTTCTCCTTCGTCATGAACGGCGGCAGGATGAACAGGCCCTCGCGCTTGCGCCTGAGGTCCCATTCCTTTCCGGCCCCGAGATGGTCCATCAGCGAATGGTAGTTCTTTTGGGTAATGAGCCCCACGCAGGTGACGCCCGTATTCACCATGTTGGACAGGATGAAGTCGATGCACCGGTAGCGGCCGCCGAAGGGGACCGCCGCCACCGCGCGCGACAGGGTCAGATCGCGCAGGCGCGGGTTGATCTCGCCGGTGTAGATGAGTCCAAACGCATTGCTGATCATTGCTCGTCCCCTCCTTCGCTGCAAGCACCCGTCGCCACCGTGCCGCACGGCAGGTACGCGCCGTTGCAGATGCAGATATCGTTGCCGACAAGCGTGATATCGCCCGTCAGGCTGTTGTCCACAACCTCGCCCTCGCGCAGCGGGCCGCCGACGACCGCGCCGCTGCCGATGCGCGCGTTCTCGCCGATGATCGCCTTATGCACGCGCGCATTCTCCCCGATCACCGCGCCGGGGAACACCACCGAATCGGTCACCTCGGCGCCCTTGCCGATCTGTACGCCCGCAAAGAGCACGCTGTGGTCCACGCCGCCCTCCACGATGCCGCCCTCGGTCACAAGGCTTCTGGTGATGTGCGCATCCAGCCCCACATAGTGCGGCGGCAGCACCGGGTTGCGGCTGTAGATGCGCCATGCCGGATCGTTCAGCTCGATCTTCGGCGGCTCGGAGAGCAGGTCCATGTTCGCCTCCCAGAGGCTCTGCACGGTACCGACGTCCTTCCAGTACCCCTCGAACGGGTACGCGTACATCGGCACATCCGCGCCGAGCATCGCGGGGATGATGTTCTTGCCGAAATCGTGCTCCGAAGCCGGGTCCCGGTCGTCCCGCTCCATGTAGGCCTTGAGCACCGGCCAGTTGAAGATGTAGATGCCCATGGAGGCGTTGTTCGATTCCGGGTGCTTCGGCTTTTCCGAAAACTTTGTGATGCGGCCGTGCGCGTCCGTGCTCATGATGCCGAAGCGGTGCGCCTCCTCGAGCGGCACCGGCAGCACGGCGATCGTGGCGGCGGCCTCCTTGCGGATGTGGTAGCGCAGCATCTCGGAATAGTTCATCTTATAGATATGGTCGCCGGAGAGGATCAGCACATAATCCGGCTGGTACTGATCGACAAACTCCCGGTTCTGATAGATCGCGTTGGCCGTGCCGGAATACCACTGCCCGTCGCTGCCGGTCACATACGGCGGCAGCACGAACACGCCGCCGTTGAGGCGGTCGAGATCCCAGTGCTGGCCGGTGCCGATATAGGAATTGAGCGCCAGCGGCCGGTACTGCGTCAGCACTCCCACGGTATCAATGTCCGAATTGACACAGTTGCTCAGCGGGAAATCGATGATCCGATACTTCCCGCCATAGGGTACGGCTGGTTTTGCCATGTTGGAGGTGAGCGCGCCCAGTCGGCTGCCCTGCCCGCCAGCCAGAAGCATAGCTACGATCTTCTTTTTCATGACTGCATCCTTTCACTTGATTCCCATATTTCTGATTCCCATATTGCAGCGCCCGGCGGCCGTCCGGAACGCGGGCGCCGGCGCGTGCCGGTATTCCCGCCTCCGCCTATTCGCGCGGCACCGTGCCGGAGAACCGGAGGTACACCGCGCCATAGGGCGGGAGCTGGATGGAGAGCTGCTGTTCAAACGCGCCGAGCGGTTCGTCGATCGTCTCTCGGGGTGCGTTCTCGTATTCGCCGGTTCCGCCGTATTTCTCCGAGTCGGTCGAGAACGCCTGGCTGAACATGCCGGCCGCGGGCACGCCCACGCGGTAATCCTCCTGCGGCACCGGCGTGAAGTTGAACGCGCACAGGATGGCGTTGCCCTGCTCGTCCATGCGCATCCAGACCGCGACGGAATGGATGCTGTCGTCCGCCTGCAGCCAGCGGAACCCGTTCCACGAGTCCTCGACCCGGTAGAACGCGCTTGTGGCGGTATAGAACCGGTTCAGATCGCGCACCATGCGCTGCATCTGGCGGTGCTTGTCGTACCCGAGCAGATGCCAGTCGAGCGAATCGTCGAACTTCCACTCGATGAACTGGCCGAACTCATCGCCCATAAACATGAGCTTTTTGCCGGGATGCGCGAACTGGTAGGCGAACAGCAGCCTCAGCTGCGCGAACTTCTGCCAGTAGTCGCCCGGCATCTTGGAGAGCAGGCTGCGCTTGCCGCAGACCACCTCGTCGTGCGAAAACGGCAGCACAAACGACTCGGAGAACGCGTAGCACAGCGAAAACGTGAGCTTGTTGTGGTTCCATTTGCGGAAAAAGCTGTCCATCTCCATATAGGAGAGCATGTCGTTCATCCAGCCCATGTTCCACTTGAACGTGAAGCCGAGGCCGCCGTCCTGCAGGCTGTGCGTCACCTTCGGATAGGCGGAGCTCTCCTCCGCGAAGATCAGCTTTTCATACGGCAGCTCCTGCACCGCCTCGTTGAGCTTTTTGAGGAAGGCGACCGCGCCCAGGTTCTCCCGCCCGCCGTACTGGTTGGGCAGCCACTGCCCGTCGGATTTGCCGAAATCCAGATAGAGCATGCAGGAAACCGCGTCCACGCGCAGACCGTCAAAGTGATATTCATTGAGCCAGAACAGCGCGCTCGAGAGCAGGAAGCTGTGCACCTGCGTGCGGTCGAAGTTGAACAGGAGCGTGCCCCACTGCGGCATGTCGCTGCGCCGCGGGTCGGGATGCTCGTAGCAGCAGGAGCCGTCGAACTGCCGCAGGCCGTGCGCGTCGCGCGTGAAGTGCGCCGGCACCCAGTCCAGAATGACGCCGATGCCGCGCTCGTGCGCGCAGTTGATCAGGTACATCAGGTCCTCCGGGGCGCCGTAGCGCGCGGTGGCCGCGTAGAAGCCGGTGACCTGATATCCCCAGCTCGGATCGTACGGATACTCCATGAGCGGCATCAGCTCGATGTGCGTATAGCCCATGTCGCACACATAATCGACCAGCTCGCGGGCAAGGCCGCGGTACCCGAGGCCCGTCTTCCATGAGCCGGTATGCACCTCATAGATGCTGATGGGCCGTTTCTTCGCGTCGCGCTGTTTCTTCAAAAACTCGCCGTCCGTCCACGCAAAGTCCGGCAGCTCGGCCACCATGGAGGCCGTGCCGTCCGGTTCGGCGCGCACCGCATAGGGATCCGCGCGCAGCACCTCCCGGCCGTCGGCGGTAATGATGGAATACTTGTAGAGCTGTCCCTCCCGGGCAAACCCCAGATGCGCTTCCCACACGCCCGTGGTGCCGACCATGTGCATGGGGTCGGCCTTCGGGTTCCATTCGTTGAAATCGCCGACGACGCTGACCGCGCGCGCTTCCGGCGCCCAGACGGCAAAGCGGTAGATCCGCTCGCCCTGCAGCCCCGTGCACGCATGGCAGCCCAGCGCGCGATATGCGGCAGTGGATATCCCTTCATTGAAAAAATACAGTTCCGTGTCGTCAAGATGATACGCCATAGTGTTCCCCTTCTGTATTCCTACTGCGATTATACCATCGGTTCGCAAGAGAACACAAGTCTCCTGGCGCGGTTTCGGGGCAACTGCGGCTCCGCGGCCCCCGAAAAACCGGCGTTCGCCCGGAATTGTCCCCCGGCATGCGCGCCGGACGCCGTATTTGCGGCCGCGCGCACGGGTTGGCCCGGCATCCGGGCAAAAAAACTGTCGCCGGCGGTCGTGCTTCTCCCGCTTCTATGCTATAATATATCGATAGTATGCAAAATCGGAGGTTTCCATATGACCGATCGCCTGTATCTTTCCGACAGCCACAGGAAAAGCTGCGACGCGAAGGTGCTCTCCTGCGCGCAGACAGCGGATGGCTTCGATATCGTTCTCGACCGCACCGTGTTCTTTCCCAATGCCGGCGGCCAGCCCTGCGATACCGGGCTGCTGCGCGCGGAGGGGGTCGCCGTGACGGTCACCGGCTGCGACGAAGCGGACGGCGTGCTCCTGCACCATGCGGATGCCGCGCTGCCCGTGGGCGCCGCCGTGCAGGCCGAAATCGACTGGGCGCGCCGCTTCGACCTCATGCAGCAGCACACCGGCGAGCACCTGCTCTCCTATTCGGCGTATACGCTGTTTGGCGCGGCGAACGTCGGCTTTCATCTGAACACCGTCTGCGGCACGATCGATCTGGACAAGCCGCTGTCGCCCGAGCAGGTGCGGCAGATGGAGCACTTTGCAAACGAGCTGGCCGCGCGGGATCTGCCCGTCACCGCCGTCTGTTACGAGAGCGAGGATGCGATCGCCGGCCTGCCGCTTCGCAAGCAGGCCGAGGGGCTGACCGCGCCGATCCGCATCGTGACGATCGAGGGCGCGGACTGCTGCACCTGCTGCGCGCCGCACTGCTGCCGCACCGGCGAGATCGGGCTCCTGTTCCTGACCGACGCGGCGCCGTACAAGGGCGGCACGCGCCTGACCTTCCTGTGCGGGCAGCGGGCGCTGCAGCATGCGCGCGCCATGCACGACACGGTGGACCAAATCGCGCGCCGCTTTTCGACCGGGCGCGAGAGCGCGCTTGCGGCGGTGCAGAAGCAGGGCGATGAGCTGAGCGCCGCGAAGAAGCGGGAGCGGGCGCTTGCGGCGCGGGTGAACGCATCTATCGCTGAAGACCTGCGCCGGAGCGCGGAGGCGATCGGCAAGGCGCGCTTCGTTGCCGCGCGGCTGGAGGATGTCAGCGCCGCGGATCTGCGCCCGCTCGCGCAGCAGATCGCCGGCGCGGAGCGCACGCTCGTGTTTCTCCTGACCGCGGATGGCGGCCGCGTGCAGTACCTGCTGCTCGCCGGCGGCGG
>JAQXRK010000011.1 GCA_029218485.1 bacterium
GGATGCGGGTTCTTTTGGAGCAGCGCATAGGCGCTCATCAGGAAGCCCGGCGTGCAGAAACCGCACTGCACCGCATCGCCCTCGACGAAGCAGCGCTGCAGAATGCTGCCAATCTCGGTTTCGGACAGGCCCTCCACGGTCAGAATGTCCGCGCCCTGCATCTGCCCCGCATAGACCAGGCAGCTGGTCACGGCATTGCCGTTGATCACCACCGTGCATGCACCGCATTCGCCTACGCCGCAGCCCTCTTTCGTGCCGGTCAAGCGCAGGTCCTCGCGGAGCACATCGACCATGCGGCGGTTGTCCTGCGTCTCTATGGAATAGTCCTTGCCGTTGAGGCGGAAAGAAAGTTGAATGTTTGCCATCAGTTGTTACCTCCAAGCAGTTGATGCAAAATGCGCTCGCACATGTTCAGACAAACGGGCTGCTTGTAAGTCGTGGAGGCGCGGATGCCCGCGATCTCCGGGATCTTATCCGAGAGCGCCTTGGCGACGGCCTTGATATCGTCATCGTTCGGCTTTTTGCCGATCAGCATGGCGTTGATCTCGGGGAACATCATCGGCCGCGGGAAGGTCGCGCCCATGGTCATGCGGAAATCCTGCACAACGCCATCCGCATCCGTGCGCAGCACGGTGCCGATCGTCATGCGGGAAATGGCCAGCGCGCGGCGGCGACCCAGCTTGTAAAAATCACAGATCGTGCCGGCGGGCAGCTTCTTGATGATGATGCGCGTGATCACATCGCGATCCGACATCGTCGTGCGATACGGGCGGGCGATGACCTCGCCGATCTTCTCGCGGCGCACCTCGCCGAGGCGGTTGATCTCCACATCGGCGTCGAGCAGCGTCAAAGCCGCGAACGAATCCGCCGCGGGGGAGGCGTTTCCGATGTTGCCGCCGATGGTGGCATGGTTGCGGATCTGCAGCGAGCCGACCGTGCGGCAGGCCTGCGCCAGAATGTCGGCATACTGGTGCACGAGCGGCGAGCGCTCGATCTCCGTATGCGTCGTACCGGCGCCGATGATCAACGAATCCTCCGTCTCCTCAATGCCGCAGAGCTCCGGCAGGCCGAAGATGTCCACCACCGTATGATCCGCATAGCGATCATCCTCGCGGGCATAGACCATAACGTCCGTGCCGCCGGCAAGCAGCGTGACCGGGCCTTCCGTCTCCTTCAGGACTGCAATCGTCTCCTGCAGGGATGCAGGCTTCACATAGTTCTTCAGCTTCATCCCGCTCACTCCCCTTTCTTCTCATCCAGGCTCTTGGCCGCGAAGAACACGCGATCCAGATCCGCCGGCAGTTCATGAATCAGGCCGGGGTGTCCGAGCGCATGGTTGATCGCCGCGACGATGGCTGCCGCGCCGTCCTCGGTCGCAGGTTCGCCGATGGAACGACCGCCGAACGCGGTGCGCGGATCGTAGTTCTCCTCGAGGAGCGCCACATTTTCGTTGACGTCCATCGCCGTCGGGATCAGGTAGTTCTCGAAGTTCAGGTTCTTCAACGCAGAGGTCTTCGGGTTGAAGCCGAGATCCTCTGTGATCGCCATACCGGCCGCCATGGTCATGCCGCCGTAAATCTGGCCCTTGATCATGGCCGGGTTGATGGCCTTGCCCGCGTCGTGGCAGCCCACCATCTTGACGACGTTCACGCTGCCGGTATCCATATCGACCTCCACCTCCGCAGCGTTGCAGGAATAGGTGTAGGTGTTGTAGGGCTCGCGGTGCGTCTCATCCCACTTTGTCGTATCGACCACATAGGTGCCGAAGGCCATGGGCGATCTGCCGGTCGAATAGCAGGCGTGAACCGCCTCTTCAAACGAGATATCCTCATCGGCAAAGCGCACGCGGTCGTTTTCAAAAACGATGCCCTCGGTCGACTTGCCATATTTCTCGGCAATCGCTTCCGCCATGATCTTGTGCACGGCATCGCAGGCGCGCTTGATGGCCATACCGCCCATCATCGTGCCGCGGGAGGCGATGCATCCGCCGGTCGTCGGGCAGCGGGAGGTGTCCACCTCGCCGATGGAAATCCGCTCGAACGAAACGCCCATTCCGTCGGCCGCCATCTGGCTCTGGCAGGTGCGCAGGCCCTGGCCGATCTCCATTAGGCCGATGTTCAGATGCACGCTCGCATCCTCCTCGACCTCAATCATCGCACGGCTGACGTCCATACCGTCGGCGCCGATGCTCGCGCCGCGCATGCTGACCGCGATGCCCACACCGCGGCGGACCCGGCGGCCGCTCTCACGGTTCTCTTTGTTGTACTGCTCCCACTTGCGGTCGAAATCCAACTCGGCAACGGTCTTCTCCATCACGGCGCCGATGCTGACCTCGTTAAAGTCGAGCACATGGCCGGTCGGGCTTGTGTCGCCGTTTTTGAGCAGGTTCTTGCGGCGCAGCTCCGTGGGCGTCATGCCGAGAATCTCGGCCAGTTCGTCCATGGTGTTTTCCAGCGCATAGATGGCCTGCGGCGTACCGAAGCCGCGCATGGAACCGCAGTGCACATTGTTCGTGATCACGCCGACCGCCTCATAATCTAGATGATCGTAGCGGTACGGACCGCAGCCGAGGTAGGCGGTTTTGTACATGACGGGCGGGGTCATATTGATGTAGCAGCCGCCATCGGCAAGTGCGTACACCTTGACCGCCTTGATCGTGCCGTCCTTCATGGCGCCGATCTTCACGTTGAAGTCGATCGGATGGCGCTTATAGGTCTCGCGGATGGACTCCTCGCGGGTGAGCGTATACTTCGCCGGGCGGCCGGTCTTGAGCGCGATCAGGCTCGCGCGAACCGCCATCGCCTCCGCACCCTCAATCTTGCCGCCGAAGGAACCGCCGACCACGCTCGGGCGAATGATGACCTGCGCGATCGGGATGTTCAGCATGCGGCTGATGGAGATGCGCGCGTTGTACGGCACCTGCAGCGAACCGATGATCGTCAGTTCCTTGCGCATGCGGCTCGGGATTGCCGTTACGGACTCCGGTTCGATATAGGCCTGCTCCACAAAGCCGGTCTTGTAGTTGCGCTCGATCACGATGTCGGACTCCTTCAGGCCCTGCTCCGCATCGCCCTTCTGCGGGTGGATCACGCCGCATACGTTGTCCGGATAATCGGGGTTGATGACCTGCTCGTTGCCGATCGCATCGCGCGGATCGGTGATCGCCGGAAGCACCTCATACTCGGCGGTTACGAGCTTTGCCGCCTCATTGGCCTGCTCCTGCGTCTCCGCGGCGACGACTGCGATGACATCGCCGAGGAAGCGCACGCGGTCGACCGCAATGGCATACTGATCGACGAAGATTTCGCCGAACATCTTTTCGCCGGGAATGTCCTTTCCCGTTACCACACACACAACGCCGGGCGCGCGCTCCGCTTCTTCCGTATGTACGGCAAGCAGTTTTGCATGTGGATATTGAGAATAAACTCCTTTACAATAAACGGTTTCCGGTAAGTGAACATCCGCACCGAATTCGGCACGCCCGGTCACCTTCGCCCATGCGTCGATACGCTCGAGCGTTTTGCCAACGATGTGCTGCTCCAAAGAAATATCCCTCCTTAACGGTTATATCTCTGAGATGTGGTTTATCAGTATATTTTAACTGACATCCTCGTTCGTGTCCAGTAGATTCCTGCAAAATATCGTTATTCTTTGTAGAGTATATTGTTTATGGGATCGGGAAATGCCGTCGGAATACGCTTGATTTCCCATGGCACCTATGGTAGAATAACAACAGCCGCAGTTCATCTGCATTTCTTTTTTCTTGTTGTCGTAACCGTTTACATCATTCACAAGGAGGATTCAAACCATGCAAATGCTCATTCAGAACGCCAAATTGCGCGACCGGAACGACCTCGTGGATATCGCTATTGACGGCGGTTATATCAAGGCCATCGGCAAGAACGTTGCCGAGACGGCTGAGACCGTAATCGACGTCAAGGGCGCGCTCGTCACCCCCTCGCTGATCGATCCCCATATCCATCTCGACAAGGTGAACGTTTTCGATTCCGTCCGCAAGAACGAATCCGGCACGCTCCGGGAAGCCATCGAGATTCTGTGGGACGCCAAGCGCAACTATACGGATGAGGACATTCTGGTTCGCTCCGAGGATGTGGTTCGAAAAGCGCTCAAGAACGGCACGCTCAACATGCGCACGCACATCGACGTGGATACCATCGGCGGGCTCAAGCCCCTCTCCGGCGTCGTCAAGCTGCAGCAGAAGTTCAAGGGCATCGTGGATATCGACCTGATCGCGTTCCCGCAGGAGGGCATCGTCAAGGATCCCGGCTGCGACAAGCTCATGGTCGAAGCCATGGAGAACGGCTGCACCATCGTCGGCGGTATGCCCGCAAACGAGAACTGTCCGGCCGACAGCCTGCAGCACGTGAAGTTCTGCTTTGATCTGGCCGAGAAGTATGACGCCGATGTGGATATGCACGTCGACGAAACGGATGATCCGTTCTACCGCACGCTGGAAATGGTTGCGGACGAGACGATCAAGCGCGGCTGGGAAGGCCGCGTCACCGCGGGTCACACCTGCGCGCTGGCCGCTTATGACGACCATTATGCCGCCTATGTCATCGAAAAGGTCGCCCGCGCCAAGATGAACATCATCACGAACCCGGTTACGAACCTCATGCTGCAGGGCCGCCTCGACAAGCAGCCGATCCGCCGCGGCATCACGCGCGTCAAGCAGCTGCTCGAGGCCGGCGTCAATGTCAGCTTCGGTCAGGACTGCGTGAAGGACACCTTCTATCCGTACGGCAGCGGCGACATGCTCCAGGTGGCGAACGTGACCGCGCATGCGGCGCAGATGAGCCTCCCGCCGGAGATTGAGAAGCTGTACGACATGATCACCGTCGATGCGGCGAAGATCCTCCGCCTCAAGGATTACGGTCTGAAGGAGGGCTGCCGTGCAAACCTCGTCGTCATCAACGCCAAGGATGCGCGCGACGCCATTCGTCTGGAGCCGGAGCGCCTGTATGTCATCCGCGAGGGCAAGATCCTGGTCAAGACCACGGTCGATACCCAGTACTATATCTAAGGTTCACAGCACGCAGCGGCGCCGCCCCCTCTTCGGACGGCGCCGTTTTTTCTGCGTTCGCCGCCGTGCGGCGGTGTCGTTTCGTCAGAGTTTTGACCGAATGGGCATTCCTTCTGTGGATACTCCGTGAACTTTTCACATTTGGTTTGAAATGCAGTATAAAACATGATAAAGTGTATGTCATATAAGATGAATGAAGAAACAGGAGTATCTATGGAACAAAACCGTCAACCGTTATCGTCCGCGCCGCAGGAGGCTGCCCCGCTCCCTTCCGATCCGAATATGCGTATGGGCATTGGCCTCTGGCTGCTCCGCCTGATTCAGGGCGCGCTGATCGGCGTTGGCGCAATCCTGCCCGGCATCAGCGGCGGCGTACTCTGCGTTCTTTTCGGCATTTACCGGCCGATGATGGCGCTGCTCGCGCATCCGGCCAAGAGCTTCAAGCTCTATTACCGGCTCTTCATCCCGGTCCTCATCGGATGGGCGTTCGGCTTTCTCGCGCTGGCGGGGCTGGTCAACCTGCTGCTCGAGGCCTCGTCCGCCGTGGCGATCAGCCTGTTCGTCGGCCTGATCATCGGCACGCTTCCCTCCCTCTACCGGGACGCCGGCAAGTTCGGTCACGGGAAGAAGGGCTTTCTGTCGCTGGGGATCAGCTTTGTGCTGCTGTTCTGCTTCCTGTTCTATCTGCAGCAGGGCGTGCAGGTGGACATCACGGGCAATATCGGCTGGTTCTTCTTCTGCGGCGTGGTCTGGGGGCTGAGCCTCGTGGTTCCCGGCTTAAGCTCCTCCTCCATTCTGATCTTCCTTGGCCTGTATCAGGAGATGACCGCCGGCATCGCGCGGCTCGACTTCGGCGTACTGCTGCCGCTCATCGCGGGCGTGCTCTGCACCGCGCTGCTCAGCGCCCGGTTTGTCAACAACCTGTTTGAAAAGCACCACACCATCGCCTATCACGTCATTCTCGGCGTTGTCATCGCCTCGACGGTGCTGATCGTCCCGCTCCAGTTCCGCGACGCTGGCGAGCTGCTGCTCTCCATCGGCTGCGCCATCCTCGGCTTCTTCGCCGCCTGGGGCATGGATCGGTACGGGCAGAAGGTGAAACCGGACGAAGCAAACTGAACAACCGAAGAAACGACAGCGCCCGGAAGAAACGGTCTTCCGGGCGCTGGTTTTCTCGGCCGCTATGGCCTGCACCAAGGCGCATCTGACAAGCGGAGCCCGGCAAAACGATGCCGGGCTCCCGTTTTTATACTCGTTTATTTGGCCAGAACCTTTTTGAGCTTTGCAAAGCGCGGCAGGCCGTTTTCATAGACCAGCTTCGGCGATCCCTGAATGAGCGGCTTGACATAGTCGATAAACTCGCTTGTCACGCCGTTTCCGCGGGCGTTGATCCACTCGAGCGGCACCTTCTTCTCGGTGTTGGCCGCCTCGGTCAGCTCGACCAGCTTGATGTTGCAAACGTAGTTGCCGTCCTTATCGAAGCTGCGCTCCAGACCGACCATCTTGTCCGTCACGCCGGCAACCGCCGCGTATTCCACCGCTTTCTGGCCGGAGAGGAAGGATTCCTGCACGTCCGTCTCGGAGGCGCAGTGCGCGGCGCAGCGCTGCAGCAGCGACAGCTCGATGCCGCGGATCTTGGAAACGCCGAGCTTCTCGCGAACGATGGCAACGAGCGTGGCCGCCAGGCCGCCGAGCTGCTTGTGGCCAAAGGAGTCGACCGACGCCGTCTGCGCGCCGTATTCAGCGATCAGCTTGCCCTCCTTGTCATGAATGCCCTCGGACACGGCGATGATGCACTTGCCACGCTTGTTGTAGATGCGCGAAACATCTGCAAGGAACGCATCCATATCGAAGTCCACCTCCGGCAGGTAGACGAGATCCGGCCCCTGCCCGAGCGAACTGGCCACCGCCGCGCTGCCCGCAAGCCAGCCGGCATGGCGGCCCATGATCTCAATGATGCAGATCATGGACGTGTCGTATACAAACGCATCGTGATACAGTTCCATGCAGCTCGTCGCCACATACTTGGCTGCGGAGGCGAAGCCCGGGCAATGGTCGGTTCCCCACAGGTCGTTGTCGATCGTCTTCGGAACGCCCATGATCCGGCACTCGTACCCGACCTTCTGCATGAACTTGGAGATCTTGTTGCAGGTATCCATGGAGTCGTTGCCACCGTTATAGAAGAAGTAACGGACGTCGTACTTCTTGAAAATCTCCAGAATGCGCTGGTAATCCGTCTCATCCTCTTCGTAATCCTTCAGCTTGTAGCGGCAGGAACCGAGGATCGAGGACGGGGTGTGCATCATGAGCTCCAGCTCGGCCGGGTCCTCCTGACCCATATCGTACAGCACATCGTCCAGCACGCCGCGGATGCCGTGCGCGGCACCGTACACCTTGGTGATGTTCGGATTGTCCAGCGCGGTGCGGATAAC
This sequence comes from bacterium, assembly GCA_029218485.1. Lineage (GTDB taxonomy): Bacteria > Bacillota > Clostridia > Christensenellales > CAG-138 > Aphodomorpha. The sequence goes on from JAQXRK010000011.1 coordinate 7,477, forward strand.
GCCGTATGCGCTTGCGTTAATGACGGCGGTCGGTCCGCCGGACTGTCCGATAATGCATGCGCCCTTCAACTGATTCATAGACCCTTTTCCTCCTATGATAACAGATTGTTCATAACAACTGTATTTTACCACAGCCTGTCCGGAAAACCAACACCATTTTATCGCATTTCGGCGGATTTGCCCGCACCGTGCCGCCGGTCTGCGCCGCCATGGTTGCGGTGCGCGTGCGAAGCGCGTATAATGTCCTTATGAAACGAGTTTTTTTGCGCATCCTTGCCGGATTGCTGTCGCTTGCGGTGCCGCTCGCCCTGTCCGGGTGCGCGGGTGCGGCCGAGCGCGACCTGTTCGCTCTGGATACCTATATCCAGCTGACCGCCTACGGGCACGGCGCTTCCTCCGCGCTCGCGGACTGTGAATCGGAAATACGTCGGCTTGAGGCGCTCCTCTCCGTTACGCAGTCCGGCAGCGATATTGCGCGCGTCAACCGGGCAAACGGCGCTGCCGTGACGGTGGACCCGGAAACTGCGGCGCTGCTGTCGGAGGCGCGCCGCCTTGCCGCGCTGACGGACGGCGCGTTTGACCCGACGGTATATCCGCTCATGCAGTTCTGGGGCTTTGGCCGCTCTCCGGCGGTGCCGGAGCCGGCCGATATCCGGGCGTTGCTCCCGCTCGTGGACGCAGCACAGCTCTCCATCGCCGGCAACGAAATCGCTCTGCCCGCCGGCGCCGGCATCGACCTCGGCGGCATTGCAAAGGGCTATGTCTCCGACCGTCTGGCGGCGCTGCTGCAATCGCACGGTATCAAGAGCGCCATGCTGTCGCTGGGCGGCAACGTGCATGCGCTCGGCAGCAAGCCCAATGGAGATGCCTGGCGCATCGGGCTGCGGGATCCCATGGATGCGGACGCCGTTGCCGGCGTAATCGCGGCGCGCGATTGCGCTGTGATCACCTCCGGCAGTTACCAGCGCTATTTCGAGCAGGGCGGCGTTCGGTATCACCATATACTGAACCCCACGACCGGCTATCCGGCGGATAGCGGCCTCTGCTCGGTCACGGTGATCTCAACAAGCGGCGTGGAGGCCGATGCGCTCTCGACCGCGCTGTTCGTGATGGGCGCGGAGGATGCCATTGCCTTTTGGCGGCAGCACGGCGGCTTTGCTTTTGTGCTCATCACGGCGGACGGTGAAATCCTGTATTCGGAAAACGCGTCCTTCTCCGCTGCCGATGGCTACACCGCGCGCCAAATCCCCCTTCTCGCCCCCTGAACAACCGCTTTTCCCGGAGGAACAATCCATGCATAGAAAGAAAAATCCGGCGGTGATACTCGCCGCGCTGGCGCTGATCCTGATCGGCGCGGTGCTCCTGCTTCTGCGCCTCACGCCGGTCGGGAATGCCGTTCCGCGGAACACGCCCGCCCCATACACGCCCGTGCCGTATTCCGAGGGCGCTGCCTTTGAGACGCAGGCGATGCGCGACTTCGTCGTGATGGGCGACGCGGGACAGACCAGCCTGTTTGAGCTGCTTGGAAAGCCGGTGCTCGTACACTTTTGGAACGGCGACAGCGAAGCCGTGGTCGGGGAGCTGCAAGCGCTCGAGCACGCGTACCAGCACTTTGGCGAGGACGTCCAGTTTCTGGTGATCCATACGCAGGGCTCACTGAGCGAGGATGCGGCCAGAGCGCTCTTTCTCCGGCAGGCATTCACACTGCCGCTCTATTTTGACGCGGATGGAAGCGCAAGAAAAGCCTGCGGCGCGCCGCAGGCTCCTGCAACCTATTTTATTGATGCGGACGGGTTCCTCGCAGCCGCTTCCGAAACTGGCATCGACGAGGATACGCTGCAATTCGGCCTGTCGCTGCTGTCTACGCGCGAACCTCTCCCTCCGGCTTCTTCCGCTGACCCGGATGCCACAGCTGCACCAGAAGCACTGCCGCCAGCATGAGCACGCAGCCAA
>JAQXRK010000012.1 GCA_029218485.1 bacterium
CCTCTTTCTGCACGTATTTCAACGGAACGAATTTATACAGGATTAATCATAGCACAAGTGTTCCTCAAATGCACGTAAAATTTGAAGAAACTTTAAAAATTTTATGTAAACAAGTGGAAACCGCGTCGCTCGGCATGCGCCAGTCTCCGCGAGGCGAAAGCGACACATTCCCAATCCGCGGACCATCCGGCATGCAGGAGCGCTTAAACTGCTGAGAGAAGAAGCGGCGATAAAAAGTATCCAGCCAGTGCGCAATGGTTTCCGGACTGTATTTCCCGGCAAAGGCATACTCGGCGAGCCGCTGAATCTTTTCGCGGTATTCTCCGCGGCGGATAGCGTGATACAGGAAGAAATCGTGGAGCACGTAGGGGCCTACAACGTTTTCGGTCTGCTGCACGATTTCGCCATCCTTTGCCGGCAACAGTTCCGGACTGATCGGGGTGGCAAGGATATCGGCCAAAACCTCGGCGAGCAATCCATCCGCGCGTGCTGCAAAGATTTCCAGCATGTTGCGCATCAGCGTTTTCGGAACGCCCGCATTGACATCGTACATGGACATGTGGTCGCCGTTAAACGTCGACCAGCCAAGCGCGATCTCCGAAAGGTCGCCGGTGCCGACAACAATACCGCCATTCATGTTGGAGATATCCATGAGCACCTGCGTGCGCTCCCGCGCCTGTGCGTTTTCAAAGGCCACATCGTGCAGGTCCAGCGGATGGCCGATATCCGCAAGGTGTTGGGTAACCGAAGCGGAGATATCGACCGTGCGGCAGGGGACGCCCAGCGCATCGCAGAGCTTCTCGGCGTTGCTCTTTGTACGCACGGTTGTTCCGAAACATGGCATCGTAACAGCGGCAATGTCGCTGGCCGGGCGGCCGAGAAGCGCCATCGCGCGCACGGAAACCAGCAGCGCCAGTGTCGAATCCAAACCGCCGGAAACGCCGATGACGGCCTTTTTTGCATTGGTATGCGCCAATCGCTTTTTCAGCCCGTGCGCCTGAATGGAGAACACCTCATCGCACCGGCGTTCCCGTTCCTCCGGCGTGTCCGCTACAAACGGTGTTTGCCAATAGGTGCGTGTCAACGCTGTTTCGTGCAGCGACATGGCGAAGGGGATGCGCACGTACGAATCGTCGGATTCATCGCCGCGGGCACGGCGGCGGCGCTCACGGGACACGACCTGCAGATCAATTTCAGATACGGCATAACCGCAGCCAAAAGGAGCTGCTTCGGCCAACATCGCACCATTTTCGAAAATCATATCGTGGCCGGAAAAGACGACATCCGTGGTGCTTTCCCCGTCTCCGGCACTGCAAAACAGGTATCCGCAGGATAGCTTGGCGCTCTGCACCTGTACCAGCTTGCGCCGGTACTCGGCTTTTGTCACCGCCTCATCGCTGGCGCTGAGATTTGCGATCACGGTTGCGCCATGCAGAGCGAGCTTTGTGGACGGCGGCATCGGAGACCAGAGGTCTTCACAAAGCTCAATCCCGAGGATGAACTCGGGCACGGTCGTACAGCAAAACAGGAGTTTGCTGCCAAAGGGAACCTCCGAACCGAACAGTTGGACGCTCGTTACCGTGTCGGACGCCGGTGCAAAGAGCCGTTTTTCATAAAACTCTCCGTAATTCGGGAGATAGGTTTTCGGAACAACTCCTAAAATTGTGCCGTGCTGGATAACAACGGCACAATTGAACAGACTGTTTCGGACGGTCAGCGGCAAGCCGATGACGAATAACAACTCGCTTTCCCGGGAAGCCGTTAATATTTCGGACAACGCATCCAGCGTGCCGCGCTGCAGTGCATCCTGCATAAACAGGTCGCCGCAGGTGTATCCGGTGATACAGAGCTCGGGCATGGCCAGCAGCTGCGCACCATCGCGTTCCGCACGCCTGATGAGCGCAATGATCTGCTGCGCGTTATACCTGCAATCCGCTACCCGGATCGATGGGGTTCCAACCGCAACTTTCAAAAAACCGTGTTGCATAATACCTCCCGTGCATGGTCGATCTCAAAAGAATTTTGTCCAATTTCTATTTTATGATTTTTTCCATTTTGCGTCAATGCAGTCAGTCGGTTCTAGAAATTGGAATGGAAAATTTCAATGAAAAATGCTTCAGGGGGCTTTGGCTTATTCACAACATATGTTATAATAAAAACGCTATTGGGGGGAATAGAAAAAAGTATGGGTACTAGAATTCGTCGCTTGGGGCAAATGCAAATTGAGCAGCAGGAACTGGATGAGACGGGGCTGAAGGCACAACGGGAACTGAACGATCTGGTCATGCAGGAGTATGAGAAGACGGGAACGCTGACCGGTTCGCAGTTATCCGAAGCAGTTACGGAATATGAGGAATCCATCAAGTCCCATGTGGTTGCTGCGGAGCAGACAAAACAGCATTGAGCGGCAGCCATGTGGCTGAATTTGGATACGGTATCGGAAAGGATCGCAACAATTGTCGTACGATGATGTCATCAAGGCTGTAGCAAGCGGGTTTTCGCAATTTCAAATCCAGGATTTGATCGATATTGTGATCATCTGCCTGCTGCTGTACAAACTGATCGTCTGGACAAAGGAAACGCAGGCCTTTGAGGTGCTCAAAGGCATTGCGGTTCTGTTTTTGTGCTCTGTGGCCAGCCAGCTGCTGCAATTGCACACTTTGAGCTGGGTGTTGGACTCCTTTCTCAAATCGGGTTCGATCATTATCGTGCTGGTCATCCTGTTTCAGCCGGAGCTCAGGCGTGTGCTGGAACGCCTCGGCCGCAGCGGAAAACAGATCGGCGGTCTGTTCGATGCAACCTCCTATGAGTCCGAGGCATTCGTGCGCGATGTGCAGCGGGCTATCCTTTCCATGTCCCGCAGACGGGTCGGCATGCTGGTGGTCTTTGAGCGCAAAACGGCGCTCGGCGATATTATCCATACTGGTACGCTGGTGGATGGCGTTATCTCAGGCGCACTTTTGGAAAACATTTTTGAGCCCAATACACCGCTGCATGACGGAGCGGTGATCGTTCGTGGCACGCGCGTGGTTGCTGCCGGCTGCTTTTTGCCGCTCTCTGATGATTTGAATCTGGCGCGCGAGCTGGGAACCCGCCATCGCGCGGCTCTGGGGATTTCTACGGTTTCGGACAGTGTAACGATCGTTGTCTCGGAGGAAACCGGGGCCATCTCATTTGCGCGCGATGGAAAGCTGGTTCGCTACATTGACGCCAAGGCACTGCAGGATCTGCTGGAGAGCCTGTTCCTGCAACAGAACAGCACACCGTTCCCCTGGGTGAAACGGAGGGCGAAGGCATGAAAAACTCGATTTGGAACAGCGATCTGCGCAAACGGATTTTAACTGCGATCAAAAACTTTTTCATAACGAATCTGGCTGTGAAGATCGTGGCGCTGCTGTTTGCGGTTCTTCTTTGGGGCTATGTTTTAACCGACCAGAATCCATACAGAACAAAAACGATTACGAACGTCAATACGAGCTTTGAAGGCGAGGCGGAACTGCTGGCGCAGGGCCTTTGTGTGCGTGGGGACAGATCTGAAATTCTCGGCAACGTTACGGTGCAGGTTCGCACACAGATCGTAAATTATGCTGCACTCGGAACCGGTCAGGTGAACGCAACCATCAGCCTCAGGAATATCAGCGAAGCGCGCGTCTACGAATTGCCGGTTACCGCGTCGGTTATGTCCGGTTATGGCGTTGTTGAGGCGGTCACGCCATCGGTAGCAACCGTCGAAATCGATACGCTTGTAATCAAGTCGATTCCGGTATCAACAAAGTATGTGGGAACGCTCCCCGATGGCTATTGGGCGGATATGAACGCGAGTTCGGTTACCACACGCGTTGAGGTGCAGGGCGCGAAGAAGGACATGGACCGCGTCAAACGAGCGGAGTGTATCGTGGATTGGACGGGCTGCACCTCGATGATCTACAGTACGTTCGATATCGTTCTCTATGATGAGGACGACAATGTGATCAGCTCGGACATCGTGGTCGG
>JAQXRK010000013.1 GCA_029218485.1 bacterium
TAGGTCAGGCCGGTGAGCAGCGCCACGGCCATGGTCGCGGTCAGGCCCGGCAGCATGCCGAACACCAGGCCGAGGCCCACGGACAGGATCAGCGCGATCAGACCGACCGGGGAGAACACGACGCCAAGCGCCTGAAGCATATATTGTCCAATCATGGCGCTACCCCCTTACGGCATCGGCACGGCGAACGCGACCTGGAACAGCAGGACGATGCCGCCGATGCTCAGCGCCGCGATCAGAACGAGCCTGAGCACGGGCTTGAGTTGGAACTTGCCCTCAAAATTGAGGTAGAGCAGTATGGCGAGAAGAACGAGAAACGAGGCGAGCCAGAACGGCAGGCGGCCCAGCAGCACAAAGATATATGCCGCAAAGATGGCCAGCCCGATGACCGCGCGCCAGAACACCCTGCTGTGCAGGGTTGCGGGCACGGCCGCGCCGAGCTGCCGGCACCGCTCGGAGATCGAGCTCCCCTTGAGCGAATCAAGGAAGAGGACGACCGACATCACGAGCAGAAAACCGGAAATAATGGTGGGCATGAAGCCGGGCGAGGCGTAGAACTCGCCGCCGAGCTTTTTCCAGTAGCCCATGCTGAGAATGATGGCTGCCACGCAGACGGCAAACAGAATGATGGACGTCAAAAAGTCCAGATGCTCTCTGCCCGGCGGCAATGCAACATGCTTTTTGTCTTCGGATAACATAGTGGGATGCTTCCTTTCCGTATGAAATTGTAAGGTGCTATGCTAAGGGGGCATTTGTGATCGCCCACAAATGCCCCTTATGCGTACAAATGTGGCGTTTCAGAACGATCCGTTACGGACGCTCGATGCCAAACTGCTCGGGGGAGACGGTGGCAACGCCGCTGTCAAAGAGGATCCAGTCAACAGCCTGAGCGGTTTCGTCGCGCAGCTTGTTGGACTGCTCGAGGTTCATCGCCTGAAGCACAACGCCCTTTTCGCTGGCGAAGGTCTTGGCGGCTTCCGTCTCACAGGCCTTCAGGTAAGCGGCTTCGAGCTTATCCTTGGCATCCTGCGGGATATCGGACGGGAACATCAGGCCGAACGCATCGCCGCAGGGCAGCACGCTGGCGGTGTCGGGCAGGAAGGTCGCGATCGACGGGATCACATAGTCCACGCCGTCGAGCTGGAGGTCTTCGGGCGTGAGCGCCGCCAGAGCGATCAGGTCGCCGGAGCGGAGCAGGTCGATCATCTCGTTGGAGAGCTGCGGCGTGAAGTCCACTTCGCCGGCCAGCGTCGCCGTCACGGCAGCTGCGCCGCCGGAGTACGCGATGTGCTTGTAGTTGCCGAAGACCGGGTCAGCGGCCTTGAGCTTCTCCATGTTGACAAAGCCGGAAGAGCCTGCGCCCGCAGTGCCGCCGGTGACGGTGTCGGGGTTGGCCTTGATGGCGTTGTACAGGTCTTCAAAGGTCTTGTACTGGGAGTCCTTGGAGACGGCGATGATGCCCGGTACATAGTAGGCCGCAAAGAAGTCCCAATCCTTGGGAGACCAGTCGGCCAGACCCATGACGCCGTGGTTGTACGGCGTGGCGTTTGCGATGAGCGTATAGCCGTCATGCGGCGCGAGCATGCAGTCGTTCATGCCAACGGTGCCGGTGGCGCCGGGGGTGTTGACAACGCTGACCTTCACGCCCAGCTCCGGCTCCATGCCGGCCACGAGCAGACGGCCGATCAGGTCGGACGCGCCGCCCGCATTCCACGGGACAATCAAGGTGAGGTCCTTGCTCGGATAGACGTCTTCTTTCTTACCGCAGGCGGTGAAGAGCGTTGCGACCAGAGCAAGCACCAGGATCAGTGCAAGCACTTTCATCTTCTTCATATTGATTTCCTCCTGTTAAATTTTGAGGGGTGCAATGGGATGGCACATGATCCCCCTCCATCATGTGCATCACCATTATATCGTCTTTGCTCCTGCCACAACAAAGCAATCCTGATGCGGCGGAACTGGAAAAAATTTGTGTTGCATGATCACTGTGAAACGGATATAATATTTAGTTATTGGTATCAAAAACAGCCGCACATCCGGGATGACGGATGCGCGGCTGTTTGTTCGTTTCTGCCCGTGCGCTATAGGCGCACGATCCGACCCGTTTCGGCGGATTCCCGGACGGCGTCGAGCACCTGCGTGAGCGCATATGCGCTTTCGAGCGACACCCGGTAGGGCGCTTTGCCGGTCAGCGCATCGGCGATATTGCGGTAGACCGCGCTGTGATCGCCGTATTTGTGCGCGGGCTGATAGGTATCCACGGTGTGCGTGGCGACCGTCACATCGTTGCGGTACTTCGTGGGGTCGATCACCGCCGGCTGCTGCACAACGGATACCTGCATGACGTCGTTTTTCACGGTGATCGTGCCGCCGGTGCCCTGCACAATCCAGTCGCAGAGGGCGTCCGTGCAGACGGTATATTCCGCGATCAGGGTCTTGCCGGTCTCGGTCGTCATGACGGCGAGGAACAGGTCCTCCGCGTCGCCGGGGTTGAGCACCTGCTTCGTCACGCCGTACACGCTCGCGACCCGTTCGCCGACGAGCTGCACCGGCTGGTCGATCAGATGCGGCCCCCAGTTGAGCAGGTAGCCGCCGCCGAACGCCTTCTCGGTCTGCCAGTCGCAGCGCTTCCCGAAGCTCGAAAAGCTCCTGCGGACCATGAACACCTCGCCGATGACCCCGCTCGCCACGATTTCCTGAAGCGAGCTCAAATCGCTGCTCCAGCGGCACGGCAACCACGGGAACGCCTGCTTCCCGCTCTCCCGCGCGGCGCGCATGATGTGCTCCGCCTCGGCGACATTGCACGCGCAGGGCTTCGTGATGAGCACGTTTTTGCCCGCGCGCAGAAAGTCCGCGGCCATCGATGCGTGCAGGCTGTTCGGCGTGAGGATGATGACCAGATCGATGTCCGGCGCGGCCAGCGCAGCGGCATAATCGGCGTAGGTCCGCACGCCGTACGTTTCGGCGGCCATGGCGCGGGTGCTTTCGCTCGGGGCATAGACCGCGGCGAGCGCATACGCCGGGTTGTTCAGGAGGAACGGGAGATGGTGCTCGACGGCAGTTCTGCCAAACCCCACAAACATCAATCGAATGGGCATGAGGAGCCTCCTCTCTGCAGCGATGGCTGCATCGGATGGGGCTAGAAAACGCCCGGCAAAACCGCCGGCCCGCCGGGTCTACAGACGCATGCGGAAACCGGGCGGCGGCGCCGGGCGATTGGTGCATTGGCCGAGACGGTTACGCCTCTTCCTGCCAGTGGTACATGTCCCTGAGCCGGTCCAGATACACGACGCTGGCCTCGTAGCCCCCCTCGGAGAAGGAGCTGCCCTGCGGCTGCATGAGCAGCGCGTCGTCCATCTGCTGCGGCTTGAGGCGATAGTGCGTTTCCACGCTGACGTAGCCGTCATAGCCGTCCAGCTTGAGCTGCCGGAGTAGGCCCATGAAGTCCACGTCGCCCTCGCCGAGCAGCGCGGGGCAGAGGAATTCGCCCGAATCCGTGTGCTTGAGGTCCTTCAGGTGGACGTGCTTGATGAACGGCTTGATGAGCCGGTAGCCGTCGGGATACGGCGGCGGCGCGAGCGGATCGGCGATCTCGTTGCCCGGATCCCACATGGCGCCGAGCGACGGGGAATCGATCGCCTTCAGAAAATCCACGAGCGTCTTGATGTTGCCGGTGTTCACGGAGGGCTCGGACTCGATGGCCAGGCACACGCCGCCATCCTCCGCGATGGCGATGGCCTGCCGCATCTTCTCCTCGATCCTCTCCCAGCAGGGCGTCTGCCCCTTCTTCGACCAGAACGTGAACGCGCGGATGAGGCGGGTGTTCCACAGGTGCGCGGCCTCGACGCAGCGCTTGAGCCCTTCAAGGTGCTGCTCGCAGGCGGCCTCATCGTCGAGGTCGCACTTGAAGAGCGGCGAGCCGATGGCGCAGACGTGCAGGCCGTAGCTGTCTACGATTTCCTTGATGGACCGGAAGTCCTGCCGGTCCATCTGGAACGGGTTGCGCTCATTGACGGAACGGATCTCCACCGCGTCGAGCTTGTAGCGGACGGCAAGCTCCGCGGCGACTTTGAGGTCCTGCGAGACCTCGTCGGTAATGATGGAAGTTTTGTACATATGGACAAGCCCCCTTTCAAAGGATGGTTTGATGAACAATGCGGGCCCTTGCCGGCTTATTCGCCGGCCTGCGCCTTCTTCGGGAACAGCTTTGCCTTGATGCGGCGGCCGAGGCGCGCGACGGGCGGGATCTGCGGCAGCACGAGCACGAGGATGAACAGCAGGAAGAAGATGCTGATCGGGCGGGTGAAGAACGGCGAAATGTCGCCCTTGCCGAGGATCAGCGCGCGGCGCAGGTTTTCATCGGCCATGTTGCCGAGGATGATGCCGAGCAGGAACGGCGCGGACGGGTACTTCATGTAGCGCATGGCCACGCCCAGCAGGCCGAAGAAGAACATCAGGTAGATGTCGAACAGGCGGTTGCTCACGACGAACGCGCCGATGACGCAGCAGATGAAGATGATCGGCATCAGGATGCGGTTGTCGATCTGCAGGATGTGGACGGTCGCGCGCGACATGTTCGACGCGATGAGCCACATGATGATCGAGGCGAACACCATGAAGATGACGACATAGTACAGAAACTCCGGCGTGTCCTGCATCATGAGCGGGCCGGGGCGGTACCCGTGCATCCAGAACGCGGCGAGCAGCACCGCCGCGGGCGCGCTGCCGGGAATGGCGAGCGAGAGCACCGGGATGATCGCGCCGCCGACGGCCGCGTTGTTGCCGGCCTCGGAGGAAACGACGCCGTCAATGCAGCCCTTCCCCCACAGCTCGGGCGTTTTGGAGACCTTCTTCTCGGACCAGTAGGCGATCCAGCCGCCGGTATCCTCGCCGACGCCGGGGATCGCGCCCATGCACACGCCGAGCAGCGCGGAGCGCACGATGTTGAGCTTGTTGCGCCAGATGACCTTGAAGCCCTCTTTGGAACGGAACTTTTCGGCACGGATGATATCGCGCTTGGTCGGGTTGAACGCGTCCACGATCTCCGGGAAGCCGAACAGACCGATCATGACCGGCAGCAGCGAGATGCCGGCGGTCAGGTTCATGCTGCCGAAGCAGAAGCGCGCCACGGAGTTGACCGTGTCGCGGCCGACCATGGCCATGAGCAGGCCCACAAAGCCGGAGATCCAGCCCTTGAGCGGGCGGCCGCCGGAGGTCAGGTTGCCGCAGATGATGATGCCGAACACCGCGAGCAGGAACATCTCATGCGAGTTGAACTTGAGCGCGACCTTGGTGATGATCGGCGTGAACAGCAGCACGCAGACGATGCTGATGAGCGTGCCAAAGAACGAGGAGGCGTTCGCCACGAAGATGGCCAGACCGCCCTTTCCCTGCTTGGCCAGCGGGTGTCCCTCCATGGCCGTGGCGGCGGAGGCGGGCGTGCCGGGGATGTTCAGCAGGATGGCCGACTGGCAGCCGCCGGAGATGGCGCCGATGTAGACGCCGATGAGGATCAGCACGGCGAGCGGGCCGTCCATGCTGTAGGTCAGGCCAGTGAGCAGCGCCACACCCATGGTCGCGGTCAGGCCCGGCAGCATGCCGAACACCAGACCGAGGCCGACGGACAGGATCAGCGCGATGATGCCCTTGATGGTGAAAACGACGCTGAGCGCTTCCAGAAGATATTGTCCTACCATGGTTTCCCCTCCTTACGGCATCGGCACGGC
>JAQXRK010000014.1 GCA_029218485.1 bacterium
CAAGCCCGCTGCCGCCAAAGAATTCCTGCCCGATCAGATTCAGATTGGACACCTCTCCCTCGATTGCGCTCAGCAGATCCGCCGCGGCCTCGGGATTCGCCGCCGCGAACATGGCGCAGAGCGATCCGAACACGCCGACGACCTCTTCCTTGGCGACAAGCCCCAGCACGGTTGCCACCGCCGCCTGCCATTTGCCAAAGCCCAGCGGGATGAAGATCACGGCGATCGCCTCGCCGATGACATTCAAAACGGACGTGGCACCGCTGTCGCCAATGTAGTGCAGTCCCCCCTCAAAGGTCAGGCTGTTGAGCACCCAGATCACGATGCTGGCCGCCACAATGACCGTACCGGCCCGCTTGATGAAGCTCCATCCGCGCTCCCACATGGAGCGCAGCACGTTTACCGCAACCGGCGCATGGTAGCTGGGCAATTCCATCACGAACGGGGCTGGCTCGCCCGCAAACGGCTTTGTCTTTTTGAGAATGATGCCGGAGACGATCACCGCCGTCACGCCGATGAAGTAGGCGCTCGTGGCGATCCACGAGCTGCCGCCGAACAGCGCCCCGGCGATCAGGCCCACAATGGGCATCTTTGCACCGCAGGGGATGAAGCAGGTGGTCATGATCGTCATTTTGCGGTCGCGGTCCTGCTCGATGGTACGGCTGGCCATGATGCCCGGCACGCCGCAGCCGGAACTGATGAGCATGGGGATGAAGGATTTACCGGACAGGCCAAATTTGCGGAAGATGCGGTCCATGATGAACGCCACGCGGGCCATGTAGCCGACATCCTCCAGAATGGCCAGCAGGATAAACAGAATGAGCATCTGGGGCACAAAGCCCAGTACCGCGCCCACGCCGCCGATCACGCCGTCCGCAATGAGGCTGACAAGCCATGGCGCACAACCGATCGCTTCCAGAAATGCGGTCACAGCGGGGATGATCCACTCGCCAAACAGCGTGTCGTTCATAAAGCCCACCGTCCAATCGCCGATGGTGCCGATGGAGAGCGTATAGACCGCCCACATGATGAGCGCAAAAATCGGCAGCGCCAGGACGCGGTTGGTCACGATGCGGTCGATCCTGTCGGAAACGGTCATCCTGCCCGCGCTCTTCTTTTTATAGCAGCCCGACAAAACCGATGCAATGTAGAGATATCTTTCGTTCGTGATGATGCTCTCCGCATCGTCATCCAGCTCCTTCTCAGCCGCTCGGATATCCCCCTCGATATGTGCAAGGACGTCCGGATCGATGCTGAGCTGGGAAAGCACCTTCTCATCCCGCTCAAAGATCTTGATGGCATGCCAGCGTTGCTGCTCTGCCGGCAGACTGTGCAGGGCGGCCTCCTCGATGTGAGCGATGGCATGCTCCACCGGGCCGGAAAAGCTGTGCGCCGGCACGGGTTTTGCCTCTTTGGCGATGCGGATGGCCGCTTCGGCTGCCTCCGCCACGCCATCGTCCTTGAGCGCGGAAATCTCGACGACCTCGCAGTTCAGCGCACGGGAGAGCTCCGCAATGTTGATTCTGTCTCCGTTTTTCCGAACCACATCCATCATATTGACCGCTACGACAACAGGAATGCCAAGCTCCATGAGCTGTGTCGTCAGGTACAGATTTCTTTCCAGATTGGTGCCGTCCACGATGTTGAGGATCGCGTCCGGGCGCTCCCCGATCAGATAGTTTCTGGCGACGACCTCCTCGAGCGTGTACGGGGAAAGCGAATAAATGCCCGGAAGATCCATGACGATCGTGTCCGCATGCCTCTTGAGCCTGCCCTCCTTCTTCTCCACGGTGACGCCGGGCCAGTTGCCTACGAACTGATTCGCACCGGTGAGCGCGTTGAACAGCGTTGTTTTGCCGCTGTTCGGATTGCCCGCAAGGGCAATTCTCGTGACTTCTTCCATATCCATCCTCCTTCTTGATTAGACGTGTCTAACCATCGTTCAAAAAAAATGAGGTCTCCCTCGCCAGATTCCTACTCCACCTCGACCATGTCCGCATCCGCCCTGCGGATCGACAGCTCGTAGCCCCGCACCGTGATCTCCAGCGGATCGCCAAGCGGCGCCACCTTGCGAAGATAGACCTCCACGCCCTTCGTCAATCCCATATCCATGATCCGGCGCTTGACCGCTCCCTCGCCATGGAGCTTCACAACCCGGACCGTTTCTCCGATCTCTGCCTGCCGCAATGTTTTCATCCCTGCTCCTCCTTACACCATAATCTTGCTCGCCAGCTCGCGGCTGACGGCCATGCGGGAGTCCTTGATCTGGACGATCAGATTTCCGCCCGTCTTGGAGATGACGGTTACATCTGAACCTGCAATGAATCCCAAATCCGCCAAATGTTTCCTGATTTCCGGTCGTCCGCCCACATGACGGATCACACCAACCTCGCCTGTATTTGCCAACGTCAGCGGCATCATAGCACTCTCCTCCACTCCAAAGCCAATGGATGCGAATTTCTCATTCCGTTTGTGGTTGGTTAGTTTTATCTAACCGTATTGCAGTTTAACGCCTCTAACTCGATTTGTCAATCGGTTTTTTCCATATTTTCAAGCCCCTTGCAATCATAGAAAAGCTGTGTTAACCTGAAACCAAACGAGATGAGAGTTGGTACGAACGATATGAAGATACAGAAATCCTCCGAGGACTATCTGGAAGCGATGCTGATGATGCAGGAGAAGCACGGCTACATCCGCTCCATCGATGTGGCGGAGCAGCTCGGCGTCACAAAGCCCAGCGTCAGCTATGCCACCAAGCGGCTGCGGGAAAACGGATATATCACGATGGATGCGGATGGCCTGATCTCCCTGACCGGCACCGGCATGGAGATTGCGCAGCGCATATACGAGCGGCACAAACGGCTGACGGCTTTCTTTATCCACCTGGGCGTGGATGAAAAGACCGCCCGTGAGGACGCCTGTAAAGTCGAGCACGATCTGAGTGAAAGGACGTTTGACGCGCTTTGCCGGCACGCCGATCAAGCGGCGGGGCCGCGTTCCGGTCAGTCCGCCGGAGCAGGTGGGCAAGTCTCCCGGCAGACCGGTAACGGCTGAGCGGTCCGGTGCCGACAAAAAGAACGGCAGATGGAATTCGTCCGCTCCTCAAGAGAAGCGGATGAATGGATAAAGCCGACTGTCTTGTGGCACAAGCCCGTTCCGTAATATGCCACCAGCCAAGGACTCAGATCAGCCGCTGATACAGCCGGAATCGATCCAGCCCGTACATGCCATAGCCCAGATCCACTGTATCCATATACTGAAAACCCAGCTTTTCGTACAGGCGAATTGCCGGCACGTTTTTCTCATACACATCCAGGCGGATCGCCCTTACCTGCGCTTGCGCAGCATGGGCGAGGATATATTCCAGCATCTTTTTCCCAATGCCCTGATGCAGATACTGCGGATGGACTGCGAACGTATACAGTACAAGCACTTGCTGCTCATCCAAATGGCTCTGCCAGTCTACCAGCGCATATCCCGCTTCCGGTTGATGCCGTAAAATGAACGTACCTACAATTCTGCCATCCATTGCGGCAACGAAGAGGCCGCCTTCCGAAACGCCCAAAGCGGCATCCTCCCGGGCAGGATAGATGCCCTTCCGCCAGCCCGGAAAATTCGTGTGGCTTTCCAGATAATCATTCACGTCATCATAGAGCGCCGATACGGCTTCGATATCCTCTGTTGTACCCTTTCTGATCTGCACATCTGCCGCCTCCGATTTTTGAATGGATTCAAAGGAAAGCGTACGCCATTCCAACGGCGCACGAAAGGGTGATAACGACCTGTGCCGCGATCCGATGGAACCGGCCGGGCATTCCGCCAGCATACCGCTTTTTGCAATGCGGGACAGAATATCGCCCTCGCATATGGAAATTATGGACGGGTCTTTTCCATATAGATTGCGGTGATTCCCTCCGTTTCCCGCAAATCCTCCGGCCTTGGCTTTCGGATGAAGCCAAGGCGCTCATACAGACGGATGGCCTTCTCGTCCCATACATTGGGATCGACCCACACGCTGGACGCGCCCCGGCAGAAGGCTTCCTCTATCGCAAAGGAGAGCGCCCTCGCGGCAATTCCGCGTCCGCGGGCAAATGGGAAGAGCTTGATGTCCAGCGCTGCGCTTCCGCCACGATTCTCATCGATCTCGTAGAAGGTTTCGCCGCAGTAAATCCCGTCCTCAAAGACAGAATAGTGGTTCAGGCGAGGGCGAGAGGCCACAATCCACCGGTACCAGCAAGCCATGTCCTCGTCGGTTTGCTGCAAGCCATCGGGGAAGCCCACGAATTTCATCACATCCCCATCCGCCCATAGCCGCTGCACATTGGCAAGATTCTTCTCGTTCGTTTCCAAAACCGAGAGCATCCGTCTCCGTCCCCTCGCTTTGTTGTTTCCTTTCAGAAGTTCAAACAATTACCTGTTCAGGCTTGCTTTCAATCCATATGCTCAATGATTCGTCCGTCCATAAAGAACGCGGAGTTGATGCTGGTGGCAAAGCACAGCATGATATACACATCCTCCACGCCGTAATAGTCCATGTATTCGCGGATGCTGGCCCCCGCCTTCTCCGCATCGTAATAGGTTGGCCGCAGGTCGGTCATCAGCACCCGATCATAATGCGGCAGTAAGAACGGCAGCAGCGTATTGCTGAACGAATCGCCGATGAGCAACGCCGTGCGCCCGGTATGGCTGCCGGTTTGGAACAGGCGCCACGGGCCGAGCGTCCCACCCAAATAGGCCAAATAGCCATTGATGGAGTACCGCATATAGGGAACCTGCACCGTCTGATCGAGCGATTGTACCAGATAGCTTTCAACCGGCTCGATCGCCTCGATTACCTCGATTGTATCCGTCCGGAACGGGCGGGTGACATACCGGTATTCATCATACGGCAGCGGCGGAACACCGAGTCTCTCCATCATGGCGCAATACACGGCATGCGCGCCAAGCGGCGTCCAGTGGTGATCCGCATGAAAATAGACGTGTTCTCCTCGCTCCAATGGGTCCAGAAGCACTTCCGACGCATTGATAATCTCCACACCCGGGTCGACAATCTTCTGCAGCTGCTCCTCCATGCCGCTGCCCCAGGCCTCGTTCTCATCCCGGTGGAGCTGATAGCTGTTTCCGGTCTGCGCAACGGGCACTTCCGAAAAGATCACATGCCCGTCCTCCGGCAGCGCCGCGCGGAATTGATTGAGAACGGAGGCGGCATTTTCGACATTCTCAACGGGAAACCGATAGACATCCCGCACCGAGCCATCGTTCTTCCGAATCCAGAAGGTCGTCTCCTCGATGGCGGTTCCTTCCACCGTTTCCGTCTTCGGTGCGCTCTGTTCCGTTTGGTTCTCCTGCGGCTGAGCGGTCTGCTGCGGCGCAGATGCTTCCGGCGCGGCCGTACCCAGCGTTTCCTCCTGGAGCGCAGCCATCATGCGGTCGCCCGCCTGCAAATCATCCGTTTCCACGGAGAGCGCGGCTTGCAGATCGTTCGACAAACTGACGATACCCGACCTGCAGACGATCGCATCGCTCAACCAGGTCTCCACACCCGTCATGAATTCGCCGTTCAAGACAGCGCTTGCGCTGCAGGCGGGCGCCCCCGCCAGCATCCTGTTCTCCTCTTCGCTCTTGCGCGGTTCCCCCGGCGCCGTTGCGAGCGTTACAATGCCGAGCAGGGCGAGCAGAAGAATCCATCCATATTGCACAATGAATACGAATTTCTGTTTCATGCAAAAACCTAAAACCGGAAATAGATAAACGGATTATAGCTCTGCCCGACAAGGAAGATCACCGAAAGCGCAAGCACAACCGTTTGCAGCAGGACGGCTGCCACCGGCAGAGCGCGCGCGCCGAGCGGCGTCCTTTCCAGCGCGGCTTTGACGCGGGGAATCACCGGCAGGCAGCAGACGGCCGCAAGGAGCGGAAACACCGTATAGGTCTGCAGGACGGTCACAACGTTTGCATCGATCAGGCCGGTTGCACCGATGCCTATGAGCGCACCGATATGCGCGCCGGCCAGCGAAAGGTCCGTATGATAGAACAGAATCCAGCCGACCAGCACGATCAGCAGCGTACAGGCAATGCGCACGGCCTTCGGCATGCGATCGAGCAGCTTTGGATAGAGAAACCGCTCCGCTACGATCCAAGCGCCATAATAGAG
>JAQXRK010000015.1 GCA_029218485.1 bacterium
CGCAGAACCAGGGCCGGTCCGACAGGCGCGCCCGCAGCAGGGCAAACAGCCCATAGCCGAGCATCCCGCCAAGGAGATTCAGCAGCACGTCGTCGATATCGGCGCTGCGGCCGGTGAAGTATTGCAGCGTTTCGATGGCCAGCGTTGCCGCGAGGCAGACGGCCGCCGTGCGCCAAAAGTGCCGCAGCGAGGGAAATGCGGCGGGCAGCAGCAGCCCGAGCGGCACAAACATCACGAGATTGAGCGCGAGTTGCTCGAGCATGCGGGGCACGCCCATCTCATAGGGGGTGAACGCCCAAGCCAGCGGTACGAGGTTCAGCAGGTGGTAGCCGGGCAAAAAGTCGAGCGTGAAGCCGTACCAGAATATGGTGGCGTAGAGCACCATCACGACGGTGCAGACGAGCAGGAAGAGCGGCGCGTGCCGGGCAAACGGCAGACGCCGCTTTTCGACCCAGAGCTTGATGAGGTACGGCAGATACAATACGAACGAAACCAGCAGAACCGCCGGCAGAACAAACAGCGCAAATAAAAACATTGGAAGCCTCCTCCATACAGGGAATGCTTCCAATATAACAGCATTTTATAAAACGGCAGTGAAGGCTTTTTTAAGATTCTTAAAAGATTCAGATCTTGCCCGCCTGCTTCAGCACATCCTCCAGCACGTCCGCCGCGCGCTCCACCACGCCGAGGCAGCCGCTTGCGGGATCCCGGTAGCGCGCCTTGATGGATGCGCAGTCAATGGAGCCGAACTCCTGCTCAAGCTGCCTGACGCAGCCGCCGCAGAGCTCCCGGAAGCCCTCCGTTTCGTGCGCGCAGCGGCCCACCGAGAGGAAGGACAGCACGGCCAGCGCGCTGCAGATGGCGCCGCACGCTTTTTCGCAGCACATGCCGCCGCCGTATCCGGCGATCAACCGGAACGCCTCCGGCGGCAGATGCAGGCCGAGCGCATCGTCCGCCGCATGCAGCAGCGCTTCGGCGCAGTTGTTGTTCTGTTCCTTCATGTAGGTCTTTACATGGTCTCGAATCATTGGTCTTCCTCCTTCTGATGATCGGAATCCATAGCGCTTCGCAGCGCAAGCGCGCGCGCGTAGGCGCTCTTTTTTGTGGCACCGGTTTGCTCCGCCGCCTGCCGGGCCGCATCCTTTACGGAAGCACCCTCGCGCAGCAGCGCGCTGAGCAGCGCGTCAAGCGCTTCCCCGGAGGTTTCAGCGGCGGCATCCGCAGCGCGCTCGCACAGCACCGCGATCACGCATTCGCCGCGCGGCGGCTCCGCTGCAAACTGCTCCGCGAGCGAGGAGAGCGTGCCGCGGTGCGCCGTTTCAAACCGCTTGGTCAGCTCCCGCAGCAGCGCTGCGGGCCGGTCGCCCAGCGTCCGGTACAGGTCCCGGAACGTGTCCGCCACGCGGTGGGGGCTTTCGTACAGCAGCGCCAGATGGCCGCAGGCGCCGATGGCGGCGATGGCCTCGCGCCGCTGCTTCCCGTCGCGGGGCAAAAAACCGAAGAACGAAAACGCGGCGCAGGGCAGGCCCGAGAGCACCGCGGCCGTGAGCACGGCGGATGCGCCGGGCAGCACGGTATACGGCAGATCGTTTTCCACGCATGCGCCGACGAGCGCCGCGCCGGGATCGGAAACGCCGGGCATGCCGGCATCCGACACATACACGATCTCCTGACCCTCCCGCAGCAGGGGAACGATCTGCGCCGCCCGCTCCTGCTCGTTGTACGAATGGCAGCTCACGAGCGGCTTTTTGATGGAAAAGTGATTGAGCAGCTGCAGCGTGTGGCGCGTATCCTCGGCATAGATGACGTCCGCCTCGCGCAGCGCTTCAAGCGCGCGCAGCGTGATATCGCCGAGATTGCCGATCGGCGTGGCAACGAGCTTCAGCATGGCGGCCGCCTCCAACGCAGGTTTTCGCCCTCGAGTCGGATGACGCGCGTGGTCGCGCTGTCGGTCAGGCGGGAGAAGACGCGCTCGCCGTAGCGCTGCTGCAGGGCGGGGAAGTCGAGGTTGGTCGCCAAAACGGTTGGCAGCCGCTGGCCGATGCGCTCGTTGAGCACGGCAAAGAGCGACTCCTCGGATACGTTCGGAATGACCGGCTCGGTGCCGAGATCGTCGAGCACGAGCAGCGGCGCGCGGCGATACCGGGCCGCATGGCTGCCGTCGCCGCGGATGCCGGAGAGCATATCCTGCACAAAGGCATAGGCGGTCGTGCGCGCGGCGTCGATGCCCCGCTCGAGCGCACGGTAGGCGATCGCGTTGCCGAGATACGACTTTCCAAGCCCCGCCATGCCCATGAACAGCAGATTCGGCTTTTCCGGCTTCGGCAGCGACGCCACATAGCCTTCGCAGAAGCGCTTTGCGGCAAGCGCCTGTTTTCTCTGCGCCTCGGCGGGATAGATGGCGGGGTCGAACGCCTCAAAGGTTTCGTGGTTGTTGATCTGTACGGAGGGGTCGAGCAGGGCGCGCAGCTTGAGCCGGCATGCGCACGGGCGGCGCAGGCCGCTGCCGAGATAGCCGGTATCGCGGCAGGCCGGGCAGCGATAATGCAGCTCGAGCGCGTCCGGCGCGAAGCCGTTTTCGGCGAGCAGGCGCTGCTCCCGGCAGGAGAGCGCGGAGAGGCGCTCCCGCGCCGCATCGGGCGAAAGCCGTCTTGCGGCGGCTTCGGCAAAGGCCGCCTGCCGTTCGCGCTCGATATCGGCGAGCGCCGGTACGCGGGCGTAGGCCTCGGCAATGCGTCGCTGCTGCGCCTGCCGTTCCTCGCGCCGGATGCGGTCGAATTCGCGTTCAATGCGCATCATGGATTCATACGCTCCTTACATGCAAAAAGGGTCCATGGGGCTGATAACGGCGGGCGCCGTATGCCCCGCCGCCGGATGCGGCCGCAAGCGCCGCAGCTTACAGCTCCTCGTTCAGGTCCAGAATCAGGTGGTCGAGCGCGCCCTCCCGGACCGGGTGCTGCGCATACGGCGTGCCCCGCCGTGCGGGCGTGGCCGGGGCGGCGGCCGCCGCCTTCTGCCGCTCCTGTGCGGCGGCGATCGTGGAAACGCCGTGCTCGTGCCAGTCGTTGAGCAGCCGCTTCATCTTGCCGAACGGCTCGTTTGCGCCGCGGCTGCACTCGGCCGCGTAGAGCAGCAGCTCCCGCGGCATGGAATAGTCGTTCAGATACATGGAGATCTGCGCGCGCTGCGTGCGCGTGGCCGGCTCCACCTTGCCCGCGCGGGCGAACAGGAGCTTGGCAAAGGCGCGGTCGGCTTCGCTCTGGCAGTCGTCCGCCTCGATGCGCTTTTCATCGGTGAGCTGATGGTCGCGCATGCTGTCGAGCAGCTCATCCAGATAGGTAAAGTTGGGGCTGCCGGTAACGGTCAGCCGCGGCAGCGCGGCCAGGATCGCGGCGTCGGTAAAGCCCCATTCGTGCACCCATTTGTCGTAGAGCGCCATCTCGTCCTCGGTGGGCTTGCGGCGCTTGTTCCATGCGCGCAGAACGGCGGATGCGCCGTGCCGTTTCAGGTCGAACGCTTCGATGCTCCGCTTGGCGTCCTCAAACGTGCGGATGCCGCGCTCGGCCCAGGACTCGGCCACGCTCGTCATATAGTTGATGCTCACGCGCCGCCCCCGCAGCTCCATGCAGTGCGCGATCAGCTCCAGCACCGCGCCCTCCTCCAGATTGTACACTTCGATCCAGTCGTAAACGTGCTTGAGCTCCGATACGCCGAACTGCCGCGGCGCCGTGAGCGCATGGATCTGGCGCACGAGCGAAGCGTACTTGGCGGGGAGTGCGTCGCCCGCGCTGCGCGTGCCGATCTCGCGGTATTCCACGGTCAGCGGCTGATCGGACACGATGCGCACCAGCCCCTGCTCCTGCCAGTAGCAGAAGGCCTCCGTCACGGCCTGCTCCGAGATGCCCAGCGCCTCGTGCAGCGGCCGGTCGCACATGGATGGGTAGCGGCATTGCATCAGGCCGTACAGATAGACCTGCACCTGCAATCCGCTTGCGTGCGGCATGTGCTCCGCTATGAAATAGTTGTCCACGGGCGTGTATTCACGGCGCACCGCATCGGGAGAGAACCGGCAGATCGTCATTGCATCGCCTCCAATCAGGAGAGACCGAACAGGCAAAAGACCGTTTGGTCAAACCAGGAATAGCCAAGATCCAGCCTGGGAATCCAGCCCAGCGACATCATCATGCCGGCGAGCGCCCAGAGCAGCAGCAGGCAGAGCAGCGCCAGCAGAATGGCGCCGGCGATCTGACCGCCGCGCCTGTGCTCCCGCGCCGGCGGCGCAGGGGGCGTCTCTGCGAACCGGTAGCGCGCCTTGGCGCGCTCGAGCGGCGGCTCCGGCACGGCGGCGGCTGGCTGCTGCGCGGCATGGCGCCGGTCCAGACGCCGCGGCGTATGCACCTGCTGCAGGATCTCGCTGCCGGTATTGCCCGCGGCAATGCGCTGGATGCGGATTTCCTCGTTCGTGAGCGCTTCGATGCGCCGGTCGGTATCGATGGGGCCGTCGGCGTCGAGCAGCTCCCGATAGATTCTCAGGAACACCTGCTTGACCACGGCGCGGGACTGGGCTTCCGTTTGGAGCATCTCCTGCGCGGTCAGGTACACGTCGCGGCTGTACTCGCTGTACAGCGCGCGGAAGGCGTCGCGATCGCCCAGATGGATGCGCTCCTGCAGGCTGTCTGAGATCATGTGGCTGTTTGTCCTTTCTTGTCGTATCAAACTATTTTATCATGAAGCCGGGCAAAAAGGAATACCATCGATTGATGGGGAGGGATGGCTTGAGGCAAACGGCTCCCCGCTCAGCAAAAACGGGGGAGTGCGGAATGGATGCCCAAACGGCCCATGAAAAATCCCTGTCCGGTGAGAGACGAAGGGGAGGGACCATGTACAAAATCCGTTGGAACAGGGTGCTTGCGCTCTCGCTTGCGGCCGGGCTGCTGGTCCTGCTCGTGCGCGGGTGCGCGATGGCCTGCAGGGCGGGCTCGGCGGATGCGGAGCAGCTGCGCGCCGAACCGTATACCGACCGGATGATCACCGTCTTTGACGGCGATACGGGCCGCGCCGGGGAGCAATCGCTCGAGACGTATCTGGTGGGCGTTGTGGCGGCGGAGATGCCGGCCTCCTTCGACGAGCAGGCGCTCAGGGCGCAGGCCGTTGCGGCACGCACCTATACGATCTATCGCGCCGGGCGCGGCGGGTGCGGCGCACACGACGCGGATGTATGCACGAGCAGCGCGTGCTGCCAGGCGTTTGCTTCGGAGCAGGCGCTCAGGGCGCGATGGGGGGCCGCCTTCGGGGAAAACCTGGAGCGGGTGGCAGCCGCGGTGCGGGATACGAACGGGCAGGTGCTCTGCTATGACGGCAAGCCGATCGAAGCGCTCTATCACAGCGCGTCCGGCGGCTATACCGAGGATTCGGAGAACGTGTTCGCCGCAGCCCTGCCGTATTTGAGGGCGGTGGAGAGCGGGCAGGAGATCGGCAGCGTCCATCTGAGCGGGACGGTTAGCCTGTCGTACGCGGCGTTCTGCGACCGGGTCAACGCGGCCTGCCCCGAAGCCGGACTGAAGCCGGACAACCTCGCCGACCAGATCGAGATCCTCGGGCGAACGAAGAGCGGGCGGGTCACCGGCATTCGCCTCGGCGGCGCATCCATGAGCGGCAAGGCGCTCAGAAAGCTGCTCTCCCTCGATTCCACGCTGTTTACGATCACGCTCACGGGCGGCAGCATCCGGTTTGACACGCGCGGCTTCGGCCACGGCGTGGGCATGAGCCAGACCGGGGCGAACGCGATGGGAATGGCGGGGTACACCTATGAGCAGATCCTGCTGCACTACTACACGGGCACAGCCCTGCGGAACGTATCCGAGCTCACCGGGTGGGCAGACGGCGGATCAGCAGCGCCGTGAGAAGCCCGGTGGCAATGCCGGCCGGGATGGACAGCAGGCCCATCCACGGAAGGTAGGCGACCATGGCCGGCCCCGCGGTCAGACAGCCGACGGCGAGCTGGCCGATGTTGAAGCAGAAGGCGCCGGCAACGCTCAGCCCGATCGTGCTGAGGCGCCCGCTCGCCTGCAGCGGCAGCAGCAGCGCCATGGCCGCCCAGGAGAGGAGGCCGCCGGCGAGAGAATAGAAGACCTGCGAAGCATTGCCCGCGACGAGCACAAACAGCAGCGCGCGCAGCACGGTCACGGCCAGCGCGTCCGTGCGTCGACCGGAGATCAGCAGCGCATAGAGCACAAAGCAGTTGGCCAGCCCGAGCCGCACCGGGATGACGGGAACGATGGGCGGGAGCAGGCTTTCGAGCCACTGCGCGGCAAGCGCCATGGCGGTGAGCAGCGCGATGGTGGTGACGCGGCGAACCGCGCGCGATTCAATGCGTGATGGCGTCAAGCGGTTCGTCCTCCTCTGTGCCGATGATTGCGACCGTGACCCCGTGCGGCAGGCATACGAGCGGCCGGAGCGGCGCTGCCGTGCCGTTCAGGCACAGCCCGTCGGGGCAGGAGGCGGCGCGCATGCGCACCTGCCCATCCCGGATTTCGATGGTGTTGCCCCCGTCCGGCGTGGTGAACACGGCGTCCTCCGACAGGGCGCCCGTATAGAGCGTTTGCCCGTTTTGCGATACGACCACGCGCGCGCCGCTGTCCGCGCGCCCCAAAAAGGCGAGCGGCAGGAGCGACAGCACGGCCACGAGCGCAATGAGCGCAAAATCCCACTTCTTCATATGCTATATCATATCACAACCGATTCGGGATGTGGTATACTTCTGCCATGGAACGCGTGGACGATCTGCAATTTCAAGGGCTCAGGCTCCTTCAGGACGACGCATTGCCGTGCTTCACGGAGGATGCGGTGCATCTGGTGCATTTTCTGCGCCTCGGCAGCCGCGACCGCGCCATCGATATCGGCTGCGGAACGGGCGTGATCGCCGTGCTCGGCGCGGCGTACACGGGCGCGGCCTTCACCGGCATCGACGTGCAGGCGCCGCTGGTCGATCTGGCGGCGCGCTCGGCGGCCATGAACGGGCAGGACATCCGGTTTGAAACGCTCGACGTGCGCGAGGCACCGGCGCGCTTTGGCCACGGCTCGTTTACGGCGGCGGTGCTGAACCCGCCGTACTACCCGGCGGATGCCGGCGCGCCGAGGGACGCGCGCGCCGTTTCCAGGCATGCGGACGCCGATCTGACCGGCGCGATGCTGCGCGCCGCGTTTTTGCTGCTCAAAAACGGCGGGAGACTGTTCCTGTGCTATCCGTGCGCGGGCCTGGCGGAGATCCTCTGCCGCTTGCAGGAGACCCGGCTGACGCCAAAGCGCATGCGGCTCGTGGCCGGCTCGGCGGAGGCGGCGCCGTATCTTGCGCTGATCGAGGCCAAGAAGGATGCAAAACCGGGGCTTTTGATGGAACCGATTTTGTTTTTGCATGAAAAAACATGAATTTCTTTATTTTCGCACATACTATCCTCCGAACAAGGCCGTGAAAGCAGCGCGGCAATTCTTGTAAGGAGGATCTTTCGTATGTACAAAAAATGCTTGCTTGTGCTTGCCGCCATGCTCCTCGCGGCCGCAATGATCGGCTGTCAGTGCAGCGGCAATGTAACCACACCCAGTCCGGCGCCGACGGGCGCCGTGCCGTCGATGCAGCCGGCCCTTTCGGCCTCGCCGGGACTCTCCGCCTCGCCGAATCTCTCGGCATCCCCGGACATATCGGCCAGCCCGAACGCCTCCCCGGACGGAGGCTCGGCCACGATCCCGGATTTCACTGCGGGCAAAGAGGTCGATGAAAAGGAGGTTCCCGAGATCGTTGAGGCGGTTCGGGAGCAGTTCAAGGACGGCGAGATCAAGTCGATCAAGCACGCCATGCAGGATGAAAAGCAGGTCTATGCCGTGGAGATCAAGACCGGATCGACCACTGAGACCGTCTATGTTCTGCCGGATGGCACGCTCCTTCCGAACGGTGGGAACGGCAACGGCGGCACCGGCAGCACCGGCGGCAGCGGCAGCGGCAGCAACAACGGTTAAAGCGGACAGCGCTTCGACAAACCGCAAGAGCGCCGCACTCCGATCGGAGTGCGGCGCTCTGTTTCGTGACAAGCCGCATGCATTGGTGCAGCGGCCGAAAACCCGATTCGACAGCCACCGAAAGCGCGCCTCTGCCGAAAGCGCGATCTCGCCCGTTTTCTGGTTCTGCCGTATCGGCAAGCGGTTACGATTCGGGATCGCAGCCCAGCAGATCCCCGAGGCGGCGCAAGAACGTGCGCATCGTCTGCGCATTGGGGCGATAGAGGATCTGCGTGCCCTGCTTTTCCAGCGTGACGAGGCCGGCGTTCAGCAGCGCGCTCATATGGTGCGAAACCGTGGCGGCGGACAGGCCGGTCAGCTCGGACAGATCCTTGCCGCGGCATGGCTGCTCGCGCAGCGCGAGCAGGATCCTGAGCCGCTGCCGGTCGTCGAGCGCCTTGAGCTTGCCGAGAAGCTGCTCCGCCGCATCCGCCTCCTGCTCCGCGAACGACCGTAGCTGCCAGAAGCAGCAGCCCACATGCACCGTCAGATCGAGATACGACTGGAGCGCCCACATGCTCAGGCCGTCCCACGGGAATGCCTGCGGGTAGAGCGGCAGGCGCTGCGTATCGAGCCGGATGCTGGAGAGCCGCTCGAGCGATTCCGCCGGGGCCGCGCCCAGCATCGTCTGCGTCAGGCGCAGCGTGTCTTCAAAGAGCGGCTGCAGCGCGGGCAGGTGCGCGCGGTACGCCACGGCCGGTTTTTCCAGCAGGTGCGCAACGTCCGATAAGGCCTCATCCGTGTGCCGGTACAGCCAGAGCGCCGTCCAGCGCGCGGCGGGCGAGGCAGACGCACTGGCTTCGAGCTGCTCGAGCAGAGCCGCCTCGGTGCACCGGTCGGCGTCCTCCGGGGACTCAAAGTCGTTGCCGGACAGAACGGACAGAGCGATCTGGTAGCGAAACCCCGGCCGCTGCTGCGCCGGGAGGGAATCGACCGAGCGGATGCCGTTCTCGAGGGACAGCGCGAGCATCAGCGCGGGCGGCGCGCTGTTCTCCGTTTCCGCATCGAAATAGCGGGAAAGCGCCGCCTCCTCCGCATCGGATGCGGCTGCAAGCACATCGGCCCATACCGGGTCGAGCAGCGCTCCGGTGTCGAACAGCGGCTGTGCCTGCGGCGCGGAAAGGCTGTGTTCGCCGATGAACGCGGCCAGCGACGCGGAGGGCGTCTGCGGCTTTTCCGGGTGGCGGGCGAGATACCGGCTCTGCGTGAGAATGGATACGCAGTCCGACAGGATGAACGGTTTTGCTGAACAGATCAATTCCATGGTAAGACTCCTCGTTTCTTTGTGAACGCCGCAGGCCCCTGTTCATTCGGGAGGGGATTCTGTGGCAGCGGCCCGTTCCGGCCCCCCGATACAGCCGGCATTTTTCAAATCTTCGGATCGCCCCGCGGCTGTCATCCGCACAGCGAAGCCGCCTTTTCCCGCCCGGCGCCGAAAGCGGGAGCGGGCCGCGGCGGCGCCCGGTTCAGGCAAGCGGCAGCACGGCGACGATCTCATCTCCGTCCGTTTCGCCGTTCTCGCGAAAGCCCATCCGGGTATACAGCGCCCTTGCCACCGTGTTGTCCGGGTCATAGGACAGCCAGCAGCAGTCGGCCTTGCCGCACGGCCATGTTCGGATATAGCTGAGAGCCGCTTCCATCGCCCGCTTGCCGAGCCCCTGTCCCTGGAACCGGGCGTCGATCATGAGCCGCCAGATAGAGTAGTTTTCCCGCGCGACCTTCGGCTCGTCCGCATCGCCGATCGTTCCGTAGCCGATCATCAGGAAGCCCACCGGCCGGCCGGCTTCGTACAGGCCGAACGGCAGAGCGATATAACCATCCTCGCGCACTGCGAAGGCCTCCATCACGCTGTAAGCGTTGGGCGCGACAAATCCCTTTTCGTCCTGTTCGGGCGTGACCCGCAGGCGGACGATCTCCCAGATATTCCTTTGGCTCAGCTTCACAAGCTGCATTGCCATTGCTCCTTTCATCGGGCATATCGGGCCTTTGCAGACGCGTTCTACCCCATATGCTCATGATAGCACGAGGGAATGCGGCGCGGCAAGCGTTATAGCCCGCGGTAGCCGCGGCTGCGGGTGACGGACAGCAGCAACAGCAGCGAAAGACCGGCCAAGCAGATGAACAGCGTCGGAACCGCAACAATGGCCGCAAGCGCCGCGCACAGCAGCGAGCAGACCGGCATCATGGAGCAGAGCACGGCGTTGGTCAGGCCGGAGATGCGCGCCATGTAATCGCCGTCGACATGCTCCATGAACGCGGCGCTGAACGAGACGTTGAGAATGCCCGACGCCAGGCCGAGCAGCGCCATCGCGCCGAGAAGGCCGGCGAGCCTCCCCGCCGCGCCCAGCTGCGGCAGCAGACCGAGCAGGGCGTACACGAGCGCGGCGAGCGCGCCGGACGCGGTGATGAGCGTGTGGCGCGCCAGTCTGCCCTGCAGCTTTGGCAGCAGCGAGCCGAGCGCCGTTGCGGCGGTGAGCGCCAGCCCGGCGGCCGAGAGCATTTCCGGCCCCATTTGGAGCGATTCGGCAATGTACACCGTCTGAAACGTGGAAAACGGCGTGGCGGAGAAGTTCAAAAACGCGCCGACGAGCATCAGCGCCCGCACGGCCGGGTTGGTCGCCGCATAGCGGACGCCCGCCTTGAGATCGCGAAAATAGACGGAAAGATCGAGCGTTTCCTGCGGCAGCGTCTCCCGGATGCGGATGAACAGCATGCTTAAGGCGTACAACAAAAACGTGCCCGCATCGATGAGCAGCGCGACCGGAGAGCCGACCAGCGCGATC
>JAQXRK010000016.1 GCA_029218485.1 bacterium
TTCCCATAGAGCCGGTTGTTACTTGCGAAATATGTTCCAAGTCTGATACAGCCATATAGTCTGCCCAGTCAATCATCATATCCCAACCATAGCCCCTTGCAGCCAAAAGAACATCGTATTGATGCCATGGACCAGCCTGAAAATGCTTTATGTCTCTTATGAAAGTCATATCGTCAAGATATTCATCGGTTGGGAGACTGACAGCTTTCTGTGGATTGTGCGTTTCTTTTCCTCCGTTTTTCTTTTTAAACAAATCAAACAATGCCATAATACGCCTCCAGAACGATAAATTTTAATAATAATGTAGCATATATCACATTATGTTGCAACAATTCACAATGAAATTTATCTCCTAACAATGAAACGAACCCGGTCACAATGAAACTTACCCGGGCGGATAAGTTTCGTTGCGAATATCGCTTGACACAGCCTGTTATAAATGTATGGTTAAAAACCGCAGCAATGAAACGAATCTAAAACAAGAAAAAGCCGAAGAATCCTGTACCACGCACGTTTTCACCAAAAGAAAAAGCACGATGGTTTCGTATCAAAACCATCGTGCTGATTTGGTGGAGGCGGGGAGAGTCGAACTCCCGTCCGAAAACCTGTCCACCCGACCTTCTACGAGCGTAGCCGTTGTTTTCAAATTCCCTTTCCGCGGCTCCCAGCGGCAGGATCCGCGTTCCGGTAGCTTCATAAATCCGGCCCGCCGCAAAGCTTAAGCGGGTTCGTTCCCTACCCTAAATGACGCCCGGTACCGCAACGGTAGGTTTTCGCGGCCGAACGGTCACCGCGATTTACGCAGCGACGAGATTGGTGTTGTAGTTGTCAGTTAATTTTTAACTGTCCCGTTTTTAACGAAGCACGGGGCTTCGGCTCGCTTATCCGGCTTCCACGATCCCCGTCGAAACCATGTTCGCCCCCAGGATCGGTACCCGAAGCGGATACCTTGATTCTATTATACCCGTTCAATCGAACAGATGCAAGAAATCCAGCGTGGCAAAATAATCCTCCGGCGTTTCGGCCCTGCGGATCAGGCGCGTGGTGCCGTCGCTCTGCAGCAGCACCTCGGCGCTGCGCAGCTTTCCGTTGTAGTTGTAGCCCATCGAAAAGCCATGCGCCCCGGTGTCATGGATGACCAGAATATCGCCCATATCGATGTGCGGCAGATGCCGGTCAACGGCAAACTTGTCATTGTTTTCGCACAGCGATCCGGTCACATCGTACAGCTGCGTGGGCGGGTCGTTCTCCTTGCCCATCACCGTGATGTGGTGATACGCGCCGTACATCGCCGGGCGCATGAGGTTGCACGCGCAGGCGTCCAGACCGATATAGTGCTTGTACGTGTTCTTCTCATGGATGGCGTGCGTGACCAGGAAGCCGTACGGTCCGGTCACATAGCGGCCCAGCTCCGTAAAAATGGAGATCTCCATGCCGGCCGGGCGCACGATCTCCTCGTATGCGCGGTGCACCTCGCGGCCGATGTACGCGATGTCCGCCTCCTTTTCGTACGGGCGGTACGGAATGCCGACGCCGCCGGAAAGGTTGATAAAGCGCACGTCCGCGCCCGTTTCGTCGCGCAGCTCCACCGCAAGGCGGAACAGGCGCCTTGCAAGCGTCGGATAATAGTCCGCATCGGTGGTATTGGACGCGAGAAACGCATGCAGGCCGAACCGCTCCGCACCGAGCGCGCGGAGCCTTTTGAAGCCCTCGACCAGCTGATCGCGCGTGAAGCCATATTTGGCGTCGCCGGGGTTGCCCATGATCGTGTTGCCGAGCATGAACTCGCCGCCCGGGTTGAACCGGCAGCAGATCGTTTTGGGAATGCCGCCATGCGCCTGCAGAAAATCGATATGCGTGATATCGTCCAGATTGATGATCACGCCCATCTCGCTCGCAAGCTCGAACTCCGCCGCGGGGGTATCGTTGCTCGAGAACATGATGTCGTGCCCGGTGATTCCCACCGCGCGGGAGAGCATCAGCTCCGTCAGCGAGGAGCAGTCCATGCCGCAGCCCTCGTCGCGGAGGATCTGCATGATGACCGGATTGGGGAGCGCCTTGACCGCGAAGTATTCCCGAAAGCCGGGGTTCCATGCGAACGCCGCCTGCAGCCGGCGCACATTTTCACGAATGCCGCGCTCATCATAGAGATGGAACGGCGTGGGGTATTCCTCGCAGATGCGTTCGATCTGCGCCTTGTCAAATGGCAGTTTTTTCAACGGTGTTCCTCCTTCATACGGCGATCCATCTCTCGCCCGGCATCGCGCTCCGCGATGGAATGGCGCTTGTCATACAGCTTTTTGCCCTTTGCCACGGCAAGCTCGACCTTGACCTTGCCGTCTCGCAGGTAGAGAGAGAGCGGAATGAGGCTCATGCCCTCCGTCTGCTGCTCCCTCCCGAGGCGCACGATCTCCCGCTTGTGCGCAAGGAGCTTGCGCGTGCGAAACGGGTCGTGATTGAAAATATTTCCCTGCGCATATGGGCTGACATGCATGCCGACGAGCAGCAGCTCGCCGTTCTTGACCTGCGCGTAGCTGTCCTTCAGGTTGAGCTGGCCGCCGCGGATGGACTTGACCTCCGTGCCCTGCAAGGCGATGCCGCATTCGAGCGTATCCTCAATGAAGTAATCATGCCTTGCCTTTTTGTTTTGGGCCAGCACCTTTACGCCGCGCTTTACCGCCATGCCTCCGGTCCCCCTTTCGCTCGGGATTATATATTCTTTTGTTATTATAATCGGGTTTGAGCAACAAGTCAATCGTCGCCGTCTCCATATCCACCCGAATCACCTGCGCTCGCACGCGATCGCCCAGCCGCAGCACGCGCCCCGTGCGCTCGCCGATGATCCGGTAGCGGTGCATCTCCGGCCGGTACCAGTCGTCCTCGAGCGTGCTCAGGCGCACGAAGCCTTCCGCCGTGTTCGTCAGCTCGACATAGATGCCGCTCGCCGTAACGCCCGAGATCACGCCGTCGAACGTTTCGCCAAGCTGTTGCTGCATGTATTCACAGCGCTTGAGATCGTCCACCGCGCGCTCGGCCTCCATTGCGGCCCGTTCCGCAGCGCTCGTCTGGTTTCCGAGCGCGGGCAGCGATGCTTTCAGCGCATCGATGCGCTTCCCGTTCAGCTGTCCGTGGAGCTGCCACTTGAGAATGCGGTGCACGATCAGGTCGGGGTAGCGCCGGATCGGCGATGTGAAGTGGCAGTAGTCCCCGAGCGCCAGGCCGAAATGGCCGAGCGGCCGTTCCGAATAGCGGGCGCGCTGCATTGCGCGCAGCATGAGCCGGGATACGATGCCCTCCTCGGGCGACCCTGCCGCCTGCTCGACCACGCGCTGCAATGCCGCCGGCTGAACGCTCTCGCCGATGCGGTAGCCATAGCCGAGCGTCTGTAAAAAGGCGTTCAGCTCGCGCATCCGGTCCATATCCGGCGCCTCGTGAACGCGGTACAGGCACGGCAATCCGCGCCCGCGCAGGTGCGCCGCGACGGTTTCATTGGCCAGCAGCATGCACTCCTCGATGATCCGGTTGGCAATGCCGCGCTCCGCGGGCGCCAGACCAACGGCTTTGCCCTCCGCGTCGATATCGATCTCGCTCTCCGCGATATCAAAATCGATGCTGCCGCGCGCATGCCGGCGCGCATACAGGCGTTTTTGCAGCCGCTCCAGCTCGAACAGCATCGGCGCAATATCGCGATACCGCTCCCGCTCGTCCGGATCGCCCTCGAGCAGCGCGGTAACATCCTCATAGACGAGCCGGTGGCGCGACCGGATGACGGACTCCGCGATGCGGTAGTTGGTCACGGCGCCGCTGTCGTCCACATCCATGAGGCAGGAGAGCGTCAGCCGGTCCACGCCCTCGTTCAGCGAACAGATGCCGTTTGAAAGCGCCTCCGGCAGCATGGGGATCACGCGGTCGGCAAAATACACGCTCGTACCCCGCAGCCTCGCTTCGCGGTCGATCACGCTGCCCGCGCGCACATATGCGTTCACATCAGCAATGTGCACGCCCAGCCGCACCTGTCCGTTCTCCAACCGTTCGAGGGAAACGGCGTCGTCAAAATCCTTGCTGTGCGCGCCGTCGATGGTCACGGTGCACAGGCCGCGCAGATCCAGCCGGCCCGCCAGCTCCGCCTCCGACACCGCGTGCGGCAGCGCCGCTGCCCGGTCGAGCACCGTCTTCGGGAACGTATCCCGAATGCCGAACCGCCTGACAACGGCCAGCACATCCACGCCCGGCTCGCCGCGCCGGCCGAGCACCTCGATGATCCGGCCGAGCATGGGCCGGCGGCCATCGGGGTATTGCTCGATGGCGGCGACCACCCGGTCGCCCTCCCTTGTCCGCCTGCCGCCCTTGAGCGGCACCAGCACATAGGGGATGCGTTTTTCATCCGGTACCACGCAGCCGCCGTCCATGACGCCGACAATCTGCGTCCATGCGCGCCCGGCAATCCCGGCGACCTCGCCCTCTATGCCGCCGCGCGCATTGCCGGTCCTGCGCGCGAGCACCCGGTCGCCGTGCATCGCGCCGTTCATGGCGTCCGCGGGTATAAACCAGTCCTCGCCCCCGTCGTCCGGTACAAAAAAGCCGAATCCCCGGGCCGTCGTCTGTATCGTTCCCTGCATCAGGCCGCGCTTTCTCTGCGGCCGTTCCTCTCTCATTCCTTCAAAAACCCTTCCTGCAAATCTGATCGCTATAGTTTGCCCGAAAAACAAAAACAGCGTCCCATGACGCCGTCACGGGACGCTGCTCGTTCATTCCATTTAACCAATGATGGCCAACACAACGGCGAGCACGCCGAGAACAATGGCCAGAATGACCGTGGTCTTTTGGAGCTTGGCCTCGCGGCTTGCCGCCTTTCCGCGCGCGGTAAACGACTGCGTGTCGCCGCCAAACGCGGAACCCATGCCGGCAGACTTCGTCTTCTGCATGAGAACAACGACGATCAGGAGAATGGCAATCACCAACAGCGCAATGGTGATAATGGTCGAAACGACTTCCATGTATTTTCCCTCCAACAATGACTGCAATGCGCATTATATCATGCGCTACTGCGAAAATCAAGAAGAACGGGCCTTTTTCTGAAAAAAGCCCATTCTCCTCCGCAATTTGGTTCAGCGCCCGATCAGGCTCTTCCCGGTCATCTCGGCCGGCACGGGCAGGCCGAGAAGCTCCAGCAGCGTCGGCGCAAGATCGCTCAGCCGGCCATCCGTGCGAAGCGTGACATCCCTGCGGCTGTCATCCACAAGGATGCACGGCACCGGGTTGGTCGTGTGCGCGGTGAACGGCGCATCGGCCGCCGTGTCCCACATGAGCTCGGCATTGCCATGGTCAGCGGTGATGATGCAGCGGCCGCCGGTTGCGAGGATCGCGCGCACCACGCGGTCAACGCACGCATCCACCGCGTGCACCGCGGCGACGGCGGCGTCCATCACGCCGGTATGACCGACCATATCGCAGTTGGCAAAGTTCAGGATCATCACGTCGTACTTGCCGCTCTCGATGCGGCGCACGGCCTCATCGGTCACCTCGTAGGCGCTCATCTCGGGCTTGAGATCGTATGTCGCGACCTTCGGGGACGGAATCAGCGCGCGATCCTCCCCCTCGTTGGGCGCTTCCACGCCGCCGTTGAAGAAGAACGTCACATGGGCATACTTCTCGGTCTCCGCAATGCGCAGCTGCGTTTTCCCGCAGCTTGCCAGATATTCGCCGAGCGTGTTCCTGAGCGATTCCGGCTTGAAAGCGACCTGCAGCCTGTCCCCAAACGTCTTGTCATACTGCGTCATGGATACATAGCACAGCGGGAAGAAACCGTTTTTACGCTCGAATCCGTCGAAATCCTCAAAGATGTACGCGCGGCTGATCTCCCTTGCGCGATCCGGGCGGAAGTTGAAGAAGACCACCGAGTCGCCCGCGCCGATGGTGGCGGTGGGCTTGCCGTCGCGCAGAACGACCGTCGGCTTGACGAACTCATCGACCACGCCCTCGTCGTAGCTCTGCTGCATGGCTTCGACGGCGCTCGATGCGCTCACGCCCTCGCCATAGGTCATGGCGGCGTAAGCAAGCTGCACGCGCTCAAACCGGTTGTCGCGGTCCATCGCGTAATAGCGGCCCATCACGGTCGCGATCTTGCCGCAGCCGATCCGCTCCAGCTCGGCCTCCAGCTGCTCGATATAGCCCTTGCCGCTCGAGGGCGGCACATCGCGGCCATCCATGAAGCAGTGGATAAACACCTTTTCGAGCCCATGGCGCCGGGCCATCTCGACCAGCGCATACAGGTGCTTCAGGTGGCTGTGCACGCCGCCGTCCGAGCACAGGCCCATCAGGTGCAGCGAGCTGTTCTTCGCCTTGCAGTTTTCCATGGCCTGGAGCAGCGCAGGGTTTTCGAAGAAGTCGCCGTCCTCAATGGACTTGGTGATGCGGGTCAACTCCTGATACACGATGCGGCCGGCGCCGATGTTCAGGTGTCCCACCTCGGAGTTGCCCATCTGGCCGGCGGGCAGGCCGACATCGAGGCCGCTCGCCTGGAGCTGGGTGTGCGGATACGCCTCGCCGAGGGCGCGGATGTGCGCCGCGCCGTCGGTCAGAATCGCATTATAATCCCGATCGCTGCGGCAGCCGAAGCCGTCGAGGATCATCAAAGCAGTGATTGGTTTCATCAGTAGTTGACCACCTTTGAAAAGTCTTCGGCCTTGAGGCTCGCGCCGCCGATCAGACCGCCGTCGATCTCCGGCATGGCCATGAGCTCGGAGGCGTTCTTCGGGTTCATGCTGCCGCCATACTGAATGCGAACCTCGTCCGCGACGGCCTGGCCGAACGCTTCGGCGACCGCCTGGCGGATAACGGCGATGGTGGCGTTGGCATCGTCCGCGGTCGCGGTCTTGCCGGTGCCGATGGCCCAGATCGGCTCATACGCGATCACGAGCGACTTCACATCCTCCGCGCTCATGCCGGCGAGCGCCGCCTTGGCCTGGCCGGAAACGAACGCCGCGGTCACGCCGCTCTCGCGCTGCTCGAGCGTCTCGCCCACGCAGATGATCGGGGTGATGCCGGCAGCGAGCGCCGCCTTGGCCCGGGCGTTCACGCCCTCGTCCGTCTCGCCGAAATACTGCCGCCGCTCGCTGTGGCCGATGATGGCGTACTCCACGCCGAACGCCTTGAGCATATCCGCGCTCACCTCGCCGGTAAACGCGCCCTTGGCCGCCCAGTGGACGTTTTGCGCGCCGAGATGGATGTTCGTGCCCTCGACGAGCTTGCTGACCACGCAAAGATCCACGTACGGCGGGCACACGACCACGTCGCACTTCGCATCCTTCACCAGCGGAATCAGCGCCGAAACCAGCGCCTCGGCATCCGCAGGCGTCATATTCATCTTCCAATTGCCCGCAATGATCGGTTTTCTCATAACCCTATCCTCCATCTTTCGTTTCTTGATGGCTTATTTGTCGTTCAGCACGGCCACGCCGGGCAGCACCTTGCCCTCGAGGAACTCGAGCGATGCGCCGCCGCCGGTGGAGATGTGCGTCATCTTGCTGGCGAAGCCGAGCTTCTTGACGGCCGATGCGGAATCGCCGCCGCCAATGATCGTCGTGCCCTCGCACTCGGCGCAGGCGGCCGCGATCTGCTTGGTGCCCTCGGCAAACGCCGGGAACTCAAACACGCCCATCGGTCCGTTCCAGATGACGGTCTTTGCGCCGATGATCGTCTGTGCAAACAGCTTGACCGTCTCCGGTCCGATGTCCATGCCCTGCCAGCCCGCCGGGATATCGGTGGACTTGACGACCTTGTGGTCCGCCTCCGCGTCGAAGCGGTCCGCAACCACGTTGTCAACCGGGAGGAGCAGGTTCACGCCCTTGTCCTTCGCCTGCTGCATGAGCGATTTGGCCAGATCGATGCTCTCCGCATCCAGCAGGGAATCGCCGATCTCATAGCCCTGCGCCTTGAGGAACGTGTAGGCCATGCCGCCGCCGATGATGAGGCTGTCGCACTTGTTCAGAAGGTTCGTGATGACACCGATCTTGTCCGCGACCTTCGCGCCGCCGAGGATCGCCACGAACGGGCGCTCCGGGTTCTCCAGCGCCTTGCCCATCACGCCGAGCTCCTTGCCGATCAAAAAGCCCGCAACGGCCGGCAGATAGGCGGCCACGCCTGCGGTGGACGCATGCGCGCGGTGCACGGTGCCGAACGCGTCGGACACGTAGATGTCGGCCAGCGACGCCAGCGCCTTGGCAAACTCCGGATCGTTGTCGGTCTCTTCCTTATAGAAGCGGACATTCTCGAGCAGAACGATCTCGCCTTCCTTCATATCGTCGATCGCAGCCTTCGCGCTCTCGCCGATGGTGTCCTCCGCAAACCAGATCTTGGTGTCCGGCAGCAGCTCGGAGAGGCGTGCGCCGACCGGTGCGAGCGAGAACTTCGGATCCGGCTTTCCCTTCGGGCGGCCCAGATGCGAGCAGAGGATGACCTTGGCGTTGTGGTCGAGCAGGTAACGGATGGTCGGCAGCGCCGCAACGATGCGCTTGTCATCCGAAACCTGGCCGTCCTCGGTCAGCGGCACGTTGAAATCGACGCGCACGAGAACCTTTTTGCCGGTTACATTGATGTCTTCAATCGTCTTTTTTGCCATTGTGATCTATCTCCTTTTTTCAGATATCATAGGTTGTCATCTCTTGTGCCAAATCCGCCGGGATCGTCCCGCCCTCTCGGCATGGATCCGCATCGCCCCCGCCGAAGCGGTGCGTGCGCAGCAGGCGCCCCGCGCCCGCCTCCCGCAACAGCCCCGCCGTCTGGGAGGCCGACATGTGCACGCCCACCCTTTTCGCCGCGTCCTCCTCCGAAAAGCAGGCGTCGGCAAGGATCAGGTCCGCACCCGCGGCATAGCCCGCAAGCGCCGGAAAATAGCCGGTATCGCCGGTATAGAACAGCGTTTTCACCCCGTTCGTCACCGATATGGCGTACGTCTCCACCGGATGGCGCACCGGGAACAGGCGCACCGTCAGGCAACCGAACGCATATGCGCGCGCCGGGTCGGACGGCTCCCATAAAAACGCACCATGGTCCAGAAGCAGCGCCGCCTCGGCGGCCGGCGTCTTCGGCGCAACGACCGGGAGCTGCCGCCCGCTCTGCTCGAGCGCATAGCGCAGTACGCCGAGATCGGACGCATGATCCATGTGCAGGTGGCTGATCACCGCGCCGGTCAGGCCGGACAGAGGACACACCCCGAGCAGGTTTTTCAGCACGCCGCTGCCGCAATCGAGCAGCAGCTTCGTTTCTCCGCTCTCGACCAGATACCCGGAGCAGACGCCGCCTGCTGCCGGGAACGGGCCAAAGCAGCCCAGCACCGTCAGCCGCATCCTCAGCGCACTCTCCTTCCCGTACCCTGCTGCCAGGCCGCAGCCGGCCGCGCGGACGGATTGCACCGGCCCCGCAGCTCCGCCGGGAAATACCGGAGCAGCCATGCGCCCACCGCGCCGCAAACGAGGCCCTGCAGCAGGTTGAGCGGAATCTCGTAGGCCGCGACCATGTACTGCCCGAACACGGTCAGATCATAGATGAAGTATCCGACCACCATGATGGCCTCGGCCAGCAGCGCCGCCCGCAGGCAGCCCTTCCAGCCGGGACGCTGCGCGCCGTACTGCGGCACGAGCCGCCGAACCGCAGCGCCGATGAAAAACGCCATGCCGCCCTTGATGAAGAAGCTGCCGATGATGTACGAGTAGCTTCCCACGATCAGGTCGGCCAGCGCCATGCCCAGCGCCGCGATCAGCGCGCCCCACGGCGCGCCGCACAGCAGCACAGCGAGGAAGATGCAGCTGTCGCCCAGCGTCACATAAACGCCCGCGTCGCGCCCGCCGACGGTCACGCTGAGCGGTACCGCCACGCGCACCACCGCGGTGATCAAAACGGTCAGCGCGAGGAGCGCTGCCGGGACCAGCCATCGCTTTGCTTCCGCTCTCATGGAATGCCTCCGTCCCCAACAATACGTTTTCCCGCAGCGCGATGCATACAATCGGCAATTCGCTCAAAGCCGATGCGCGCTGCGCCGTCAGGCCGCAATCAATAGGCCTTCGCGAAATAGATGCGCGTTTTGGCGGGCTTTCCGCAGTGCACGCACACCGCGCCCTCCTCGACATCCGATCCTTCAAACGGCATGCAGCGCGTTGTCGCGCCGGTCTTGGCCTTGATCTCATCCTCACACTCGCTGCAGCCGCACCAGTTGGCACGGACGAAGCCGGTCTGCACGCCCTCGCTGAGCGCTTCGAACGTATCGGCGTCGACCGTCTTTGCCTCGCGGAACGCCAGCGCCTTCCGGAACATGCCCTCGTGCACGCTGTCGAGCAGCGCCTTGATCGAATCGGCAAGGTTCTCCATCGGCAGCGCCTGCTTTTCGAGCGAATCGCGGCGCACCGCCATGACCTGACCGTTCTCGATGTCGCGCGGGCCGACCTCGATGCGCACGGGCACGCCCTTCATCTCCCACTCGTTGAACTTCCAGCCGGCGCTCTGGTCGCGGTCGTCCACCTTGGTGCGAATGCCCGCTGCGGTGAGCTCCCTGTACAGCTCGTCCGCCTTCTCGAGCACGCCGGGCTTGTGCATCGCGATGGGCAGGATCACGGCCTGGATGGGCGCTACGCGCGGCGGCATCACGAGGCCGCGGTCGTCGCCGTGGACCATGATCATACCGCCGATCATGCGGGTGGACACGCCCCAGGAGGTCGTGTAGCACGGCTCGAGCCTGCCCTCCTTGGACAGGTAGTTGATCTCATACGCCTTGGCAAAGTGGTCGGCCAGGTTGTGGCTCGTGCCCATCTGCAGCGCCTTTCCGTCCTGCATCATGGCCTCGAGCGTATAGGTCGCATACGCGCCGGCAAACTTCTCGTTCTCGCTCTTGCGGCCGCAGATGACCGGGATGGCGAGCGTATTCTCCATGAAGTCGCGATAGGTCTGCAGCTGCTGGATGGTCTCCGCCTGCGCCTCCTCAAACGTGGCGTGCGCGGTGTGGCCCTCCTGCCAGAGGAACTCGCTCGTGCGCAGGAACGGGCGCGTGTTCTTCTCCCAGCGGACAACGTTGCACCACTGGTTCAGCAGCAGCGGCAAATCGCGGTACGACTGGATCCACTTGCTGTACATCGAGCAGATGATCGTCTCGCTGGTCGGGCGCACGCAAAGGCGCTCCGTGAGCAGCTCGTCGCCGCCATGGGTGACCCACGCCACCTCGGGCGCGAAGCCCTCCACATGCTCGGCCTCCTTCTTGAGCAGGCTTTCCGGAATGAACATCGGAAAATAGGCGTTCTGGTGGCCGGTCGCCTTAAACCTGCCGTCCAGATCCTGCTGGATCAGCTCCCAGACGCGGTAGCCGTACGGCTTGATGACCATGCAGCCGCGCACCTCGGAATAGTCCATCATATCGGTCTTGAGCACCACGTCGGTATACCACTGGGGAAAGTTCTCCTGCCGCGATGCGATCTGTGTGACAAATCCTTCGTTCTTGTTGTTCTTCGCCATTATTTTTGTTCTCCCGCTCTGATTATTTCTTCCAGCAGTTCGTCCAGCGACTGCACCTGTGCATTCAGTCTCTCATTCGGCAGCAGATCGCCCAGCGTTGGGATCTTCGCCTCGTCCGGCTCCGCTTCCGCCGCCGGTTCCGTCTCCCGGCCGGCCGGTTCCTCCGCCCGCACCGACGGTCCGAACAGCGGCTCGAGGTCGTTCGGCTCCGGGGGCACGCGGTTCTGGATGCGGTAAATGTTCTGCATCAGCTGCGCCGGGCTGTCGCCCGCATCCGGCAGGTCCACCGGCTCGGCATACGGCAGCTCATGGAGCCCCTGTGCCTCCGCGCTCAGGCCGGACGGCGCAATCCGCCGCTCCCGGCTGAACGCCGCAAACCGCTCGGCATTGGCGCTCGCCTCCGCGGCCGCGCGGTCGAGCTCGGCATTGTACGCCTGAATGATCGTATCATACTCCGCGACCGTCGCCTCGGCCTGCGAGAGGAGCTGCGCGCTCTGGCGGCGCGCCTTTTCAAGCTGCTCCCCGGCCTGCTGATCGGCCGCCTGCAGCCGCCTTGCCGCCTCGCGCTCCGCTTCGGCAGTGATCTCGGCGGCGCGCTTCTCGGCTTCGGCCACTACGGCCGCGGCCGTCTCATGCGCATGGGTGAGCGCGCTGACGATCGCCTGTTCGCGGGAATGGTATCCGTCGATCAGGCCGTCCATCGTGTTGATCTGCTGTTCGAGCCGTACGATCCGCTCGTCACGCGCGGCGAGCTGCTGCATCAGTTCCTTCTTGCGCATGCGTTATACCTCCAATTTCATCTGCTCTGCGGCAGGGGGCTGAAATCCCATATGCTGATAGCCGGCCGGCATCACGATGCGGCCGCGCGGCGTGCGCGCGATAAACCCGAGCTGCAGCAGATACGGTTCGTACACATCCTCGATGGTGGTCGCATCCTCCCCGGTCGCCGCAGCAATGGTGTCCAGCCCAACCGGGCGGCCCTGGAACTTGACGATCATGGTCTCCAGCATCCGCCGGTCCACGGCGTCGAGGCCCAGCTCGTCGATGGCGAGCATGCCCAGCCCGTCCTGCGCCGCCGCGAGGTCGATGCGGCCGCTGCCGCGCACCTCGGCCACGTCCCGCACGCGGCGCAGCAAGCGGTTTGCAATGCGCGGCGTCCCGCGGGCGCGCGACGCGATCTCGATCGCGCCCTCCCCGTCGATCTCAATCTGCAAGATCTCCGCGCTGCGCACGACGATCTGCATGAGCGACTCGGGCGTGTACAGCTCGAGCTGCTCCTTGATGCCGAAGCGGTCCCTGAGCGGCGAGGTCAGCATGCCCATGCGCGTGGTCGCGCCGATGAGCGTGAACCGCGGCAGATCCAGCCGGATGCTCCGCGCCGACGGGCCCTTGCCGATGATGATATCGAGCGCGAAGTCCTCCATCGCCGGGTAGAGCACCTCCTCCACGTTGGCGTTGAGCCGGTGGATCTCATCGATGAACAGCACGTCGCCCGGGGACAGATTGGTCAACAGCGCCGCAAGATCTCCCGCATGGGAGATGGCGGGGCCGCTGGTCACGCGCAGCGATACGCCCATCTCATTGGCGATGATGCCCGCAAGTGTCGTCTTTCCCAGGCCGGGCGGGCCGTAGAGCAGCGCATGGTCGAGCGGCTCGCCGCGGTTTTTGGCGGCGGCAATGTAGATGCGCATATGCTCCTTGACCGCGTCCTGACCGATATACTCGTTCAGAAAATGCGGGCGAAGGCTGTATTCCGTTTTGGCCTCTTCCTCGCGCATGGAGGAGCTGATGAGCCTTTCTTCCATGTCCTCTCCTCTACTTGGCCAGCTTGCCGAGCGCAAGCCGGATGAGCTGCTCCACGCTGTCGGCCGCGCCTGCGGCGGTCACCGCGCGGGACGCGGACAGACCGTCATACCCGAGCGAAACAAGCGCCGCAACGGCCTCCGCCCGGATATCCACGCCGGCTTCATCGACCATGCTGCCGGCCGCGCCCGCCATTTCGGACGTCTCCACCTTTTCCTTCAGCTCGAGCAGCACGCGCTGCGCCGTCTTCTTGCCCATGCCCGGCACGCGCTCAAACGCCGCGGCGTTCTGCGTGACGACCGCAGCCGCAACATCCGGCGGTGTGAGCACCGAGAGCACCGACAGCGCCACCTTCGGTCCGATGCGGGTGATGCCGATCAGCCGCCGGAACATCTCCCGCTCGGCGGTATCAGAAAAACCATAGAGCGCCATGACGCCCTCGGCCAGATGCAGATGCGTGTACAGCCTGGCCGGTTTGCCCGGCACAAGCTGCTTGAGCGTCATACCGCTGCACAGCAGCTCGTATCCCACGCCCGCAGCCTCGATGACCGCGCGGTCGCTGAGCACCTGATCCA
Organism: bacterium; assembly: GCA_029218485.1. Taxonomy (GTDB): domain Bacteria; phylum Bacillota; class Clostridia; order Christensenellales; family CAG-138; genus Aphodomorpha. The sequence goes on from JAQXRK010000016.1 coordinate 13,878, forward strand.
CGGTGCCGCTGATGTATGCGTACAATGGCTCCCCCTCCGTTTCTCCGGATCGCTATCGAATGCGGTATTCCTCCGCCGCCGGGCCGATCGTGCAGGCACGACACAGCGCACACGCCAGCGCGTCGGCCGCGTCGTCCGGCTTCGGAATCGACGGCAGCGACAGGAGTATGCGCACCATCTGCTGCACGGCATGCTTGTCCGCATGTCCGTCGCCGGTGACCGCCAGCTTGATCTGCATGGGCGTATATTCATACAGCGGAAGACCGCTCTGCTGCGCCGCCAGAAGCGCGACGCCGCGCCCCGCGCCCACGGCGATGGCGGTGGTGGTGTTGCGATAGAAGAACAGCTCCTCGAACACCGCCATGTCCGGTTTGTACAGGCCGATGAGCTGGCGCGTGCCCGCGTACAGCTTCTCCAGCCGCTCCGGGAACGGTTCCCCCGCCTTCGTCTCGATCACGCCGTAGTCCACGACCGTATTCTTTGTGCCAGCCGTGTCGATCACGCCATAGCCGAGAATCGCGTAGCCGGGGTCGATCCCCAAAATCCGCACAGTGATACCGCCTTACATAATTTTTCAACAATAGTATACCATGGAAGAGCGGGTGTGTAAATAAACGGATATGTGTTTTGCATCAGGAAAACGAAGCGGCAGCGGCGCTAAATCCCGCCGTAGACCGCCTGAATGAAATCCACCAGCACCGAGGCCGGCACGCACAGCAGCATCCAGAGCAGCGAATAGCGCAGGCAGATCTGCCCGTAGAGGTTGTACGGCAGCATGGAATAGTCCCAGACCGCAAGACGCATGCGAACGTTCACGATCGCGCCGGTGATGAACTCCACCGCCGTGATGATACACGCGCCCAGAACGCATCTCGGCAGCAGGGGCATGGCCGGAAAGCGCGTGAACACGCCGTAGAGCAGCACGAGCGACACGCCCCCGGCAATCGCCATGGAGACGTGGCTCCTGCCGCGCCAGAACAGCTCCAGCATCACATAGATCGCTCCGCCCGCGATGAACAGCACCACATAGATCATGCGGTTAGTGTGCGCAGGAGCGGGCGGATTATGTAGCTAGGCCCGATCAGCCGGTCAGCACAATCCGGGAGGCGGACACCTCGTATGCTACGCGCTCCTGCGTACTCCCGTCCGGGAGCACCTTTTCATACGCGCGGCTCTGCCATCTGCCGTAAACGCAGAGGCGCTGTCCCGGCGGCAGGGCGGCGGTGCGGCGCGCGCAGCCGCCCCATGCGATCACCGGCAGATAATCCGTTTTTCCGTAGAGACGCTTGCAGCCGATCAGCAGATCGGTGATCTCGCGCCCGAGCGGGGTCAGCCGGTAGACCGGCGGCCGGCACACCGCACCCTCGAGCAACACCTCGTTTTCCGGGTCCATTGACGGGCAGGGCTCGGCGTGCCGGGCATACGCCGTAATGAGCAGATGCCTTCCGGTTTCATCGTACCGGTCGTAGCTGCGCAGCTGTCCCTCCACGCGCAGCCACAGGCCGGGACGGATTTCGCCCTGCAGCAGCCGCCCGGGCAGGGTGACGGGCAGGTGATCCGATGTGCCGGACAGCCGTTCCACCTGCAGCGGCACACGAAAGAACTCCTCCCCCTGCAGCGCATGGCTGTACAGCGGGGCTGCTTCCACCATTCCCGAGAGCAACAGATGGTTTCGATCCGTCGCGTTCATCCGGCGCATCCCTCCTCTTCCCGAGAAGTATATGCACAAACGCGCCGCGACAGACGGAAAAATCCTGTTTCCATTCCC
>JAQXRK010000017.1 GCA_029218485.1 bacterium
CGCCCGAGACGCTGCTGAGCGCGCAAAAATCGGCATACAGCTCGTCCGGCTGCTCCAGAAACCCGAGCTGCGTGCGCACCTGCCGCCACAGCCGGTCGCGGTCGCCCTCGCCGATCACCTGTCCGAGCAGCAGAAAGGCCAGCGTCTCCTGCTCCTGCCGCACCGGTACGACGGCCTTGAGCAGCCCCGCATGGCAGCGGCATACGGTGCAGCCTGCGCCGGCCCGTCCCGCGCGCTGGATGACCTCCGCATTGCACTGTTTGCACCGGTTGCGGCCCACCTCGTTGGATTTGATGCGGGCGCAGAACGGCGAAATTTCGCGGGAAGCGCAGTAGATGCGGCCGGTATTGTCCGTCAGGGAACAGCGCACGCTGCTGATCTCACCAAAACTCCGGAGCAGCGTCTCCATCCTTGCAAAATCGAACGCAAACCGCATCCTGTTTCCCCCTTGCATCGCGTCGGAACGCAAATGATATACGATTATAGCATCTGCCCGCCATCCCGGCAAGCAGCAATGTACAAAAAAATCCCCGCGCTGTGCGGGGGCGTGCGCCCTTCCTTGACAGGCTTCCGAATTCCCGGTAAGATAAGTGATATATCAGGACAAGCAATCCGGCACGGTTGGCCATTCTGCCGCCCGGCGCCGGATCGAACGAACGGGAGAACATGGGTAAGCGGCATTTTGCAATTGGGGGACAGCGCGATGTTGATATGACGGAGGGGAATATCGTCCGTCATCTGATCGGCTTTGCGGTACCGCTCCTGATCGGCAATATCTTTCAACAACTCTATAACACCGTGGACACCTGGGTTGTGGGCAACTTTGTCAGCAACGAAGCGTTTTCCGCCGTCGGCACCGTCGGCCCGATCATCAATACGCTGATCGGCTTTTTTCTTGGGCTGTCCAGCGGCGCCAGCGTTGTGATCGCGCAGTATTACGGCGCCAAGCGCCCGGACAAGGTGCACGACGCCGTGCACACCGCCATCGTGATGACGCTGCTGTTGGGCGTGGTGTTTACGGTGCTCGGCCTGCAGCTCATTCCGCCCATGCTCGCGCTCATGAAAACGCCGTCCGAGGTGCTCCCCGAGTCGACCGCCTATCTCACCATCTATTTTGCCGGCGTGATCGGGCTGATGCTGTACAACATCGGCGCGGGCGTGCTCCGCGCGGTCGGGGATTCCACGCGCCCGTTCTATTTCCTCGTGATCTCTGCGCTGCTCAACACCGGGCTCGACCTGCTGTTTGTGATCGTGTTCGGCATGGGCGTGGCCGGCGTGGCGCTCGCCACGGTCCTTGCGCAGGGCGTTTCCGCGCTGCTGGTCGTCATCACGCTCATGCGGAGCGATGCCTGCATCCGGCTGCGGCTGAAAGATCTGCGCATCCATACAGAGATGCTGAAAAAGATCCTCCGGGTCGGCATCCCGGCGGCGGTGCAGATGGCCATCACGTCGTTTTCCAATGTGTTCGTGCAGTCGTACATCAATGTGTTCGGCGCGGACTGCATGTCTGGCTGGACCGCATTCAACAAGATCGATCAGCTCATACTGCTGCCGATGCAGTCCATCTCCCTGGCGGCGACGACGTTCGTGAGCCAGAACCTCGGCAACAACCTCGTGGAGCGCGCCAAGCGCGGCACGCGCATCGCCAACGGCATGGCCGTAGCCGCCACGGCGATCATCCTGCTGCCGGTCATGCTGTTTGCGCCGCCGCTGGTCGCCTTCTTCAACAGCAAGCCGGAGGTCGTGGATTTTGGCGTGCTGTTCCTGCGGTACATCTCGCCGTTCTACATCGCCATGTGCTTCTACCAGATCTATTCCGCCGCGCTGCGCGGCGCGGGCAACAGCCGCGGGCCGATGGTCATCATGCTGCTCTCGTTCGTGGTGTTCCGCCAGTGCTATCTGTTTGTGATGGCGAACTATATCTCGAACACCATCCTCCCCATTGCGATGGGCTATCCGGCCGGCTGGGTGCTCTGCACCGTAACGACGATGCTGTACTACCGCCGGGTGCATCTGTCCAAGTCGCGGCTGGTTGAGGACGCGCCAAAGGAGGCGCCCCCCGCTCCCTGACCGGGCGCCGCTGCAGGATGCCGGCGAAGGATTGTCCTGCCCTCATTTTGATACCGTTGCAGCAACAAAGAAACGCAGAAGAAAATACCGGCTCTACCACCATGGCGGCGCCGGTTTTCTCTATGTCCGTTATCCAAATTGTCCAAAGGAATTTTGCGCAAACCGCGCTGATGCGCACCCGCAAAGGCGGAACGCTCATCCAATCATGCCCCGTTCCGATAAACTCCCGTTCTGAAGCAAAGCCGCACAAGAATGATCATCCCGCGGCGCCGCTTCCCATCATCGCTATAGCGCCGTACCGCGGGTCGGCAGGAACAGGCCGGCCGCCTCCAGATGCACCCCCTCGAGCCGGAGCAGCGCCGCCTTTTTGTCCACGCCGCCCGCATAGCCGGTCAGGCTGCCGTTCGCGCCGACCACGCGGTGGCAGGGCACGATGATGGAGATTTCGTTATGTCCCACCGCGCCGCCGACCGCCTGCGCCGACATGCGCTCCACCTTGCGTTTGGCCGCGACCTGCTTTGCAAGCTCGCCGTAGGTCGTCGTTTCGCCATAGGGAATCTGCTGCAGCAGCTCCCACACGCAGAGCTGGAACGGGGAGCCGTGCTTGTGCAGCGGCGGCAGAAAACCCGGTTCCTTTCCCGAGAAATAGATGGATAACCAGCGCTTTGTCTCCTCAAAGACCGGCGTTTCCCGCGGCTCGTGCTCGCTGTCCAGCCCCTGCGCATAGAACCTCTCCCCCTCGAACCACAGCCCGGTCAGGCCGGTTTCATCGCAGGCAAGAAGAATCTCCCCAATGGGCGAGCGATACTGTGATGTGTACTGCATATCCGGTCCCCTTTCTCCACGGTTTTCTCATGCGGCTGCTCCACGGCCGGTATCCGCGGCCGGCACCTTGCAAAAACTCCCCGCCGACGGCGCTTTGCCGGGCAGGGACGGGCGCATGCGCTTTGGTGCCCTTGCCAGCCCCCGCATCGCCTTCCGTCCGGTTCAGCCGTCGTTTCCTTCCCTTCTCTCCCTGTCCACGGGGGCTTTCCCCCGGCCATGCGCGCCCTTTTTCGGCGCGTAATCCTGCATTCCGGGGATTGCGCCGCCCGCCACCGCCCAGAAATACAGGCTTGCCACGCTGCAATAGGGGCTGAACCGTTTGCGGTACCGTTCAAACCGTTCCCTGGTCACCTCTTTGTGGTGATACACCATGCGGATGCCGCGCAGAATGGCCAGATCGCCGTAGCTGAAGATATTGGGCCTTTGCAGGCAGAACAGCAGCAGCATCTCCGCCGTCCAGACGCCGACGCCCTTCAGTGCCGACAGCGCCTCAATCGCCTCTGCATCGTCCATGGCGGCGATGGCCGCCAGATCGAACGCGCCGCTCTGTACCCGCTCTGCAAAGTCCAGAATGTAGTCCGCTTTTCGGAACGTGATGCCGAAGGCCTGCAGCCGCTCGCGCCCGCAGGCGAGCAGCGCGGCCGCATCCACCGCGCCGAGCGCATCCCGCATCCTCTGCCAGATGGACTCCTGCGCCTTGGTCGATATCTGCTGGCCGACGATGTGGTGCACGACCGCCGAGAACAGATCCGTGTCCACCGTGCGCCGGATCGGGCCGATGCGGTCGATCACCTCGGCAAGCCGCTTGTCCCTCCGCTTCAGGTACCCGATCTCCGTCTCCCCGTATGGAAAGTACATCCGCTTTCCCTCCTCCCGTTCCGCGCGCTCTGCCCCGTTCGACGCAGTTCGCACGATGCCAGCGCGTCTGCATCCTGCGACGCAGTCCGCCCAATGTGGCTGCGCCGGGTGCTTATCGGTCGGGTATGCCGCAAAGTGCGCCGCGGCGCACTCAATCCTTCAGGCCGTACAGCGCCGTGTACTTATCGGTCAGGTATGCCGCAAAGTGCGCCGCATCAAACTTTCCGCAGGCGCGCTCGAACAGCTCGCCCGGCGCATACAGGCTCGCATACCGATGGATATGCTCCCGCAGCCATTCCTTGACCGGCGCAAGATTGCCCGCAGCCACCTGCTCCCAGAGACCGGGCAGCTCCGCCTCCATGCAATGGAGCATCTGCGCGCCATAGGCGCTGCCGAGCGCATAGGACGGGAAGTACCCGATCGCGCCGCCCGACCAGTGGGAATCCTGCAGGCAGCCGGAGCGGTCGTCCGGCACATCGATGCCAAGATACTCCCGGTACAGCGCGTTCCACGCCGCCGGCAGGTCGTGCACCGCGAGCGAACCGTCGATGAGCCGCTTTTCGATCTCATAGCGCACCATAATGTGAAGTGCATATGTGAGCTCGTCGGACTCGGTGCGTATGAGCGACGGCTCGGCCTTGTTGACGGCACGGTAGAACATCTCCGCGTCCACATCGGCAAGCTGTTCGGGGAACATCTCCCTGATCTTCGGGAACAGGAAGCCGATGAACGCGCGCGAGCGACCGATGATGTTCTCGAAGAAGCGGCTCTGGCTCTCATGGATACCCATGGAAACGCCGCCCGCCGCCGCGGTATAGTTGAAGCGGTCCTCGCAGCCGAGCTCATAGATCGCGTGGCCGCCCTCATGGATCACGGAGTACATCGAACTGGCCAGCTCATGCTCATGATAGTGCGTGGTGATGCGAACGTCCTTGTTGTTGAAGCCGTCGGTGAACGGGTGCTCCGTCTCCCCGATGCTGCAATGGCTGCGGTCGATGCCCAGCACCTCCATGAGCATGTCGGAGAGCACGCGCTGCTTTTCGATCGGATAGCTGCGGTGCAAAAAGCTGTCGTCGATGGCCGGCGCGGCCATAACGCGCCGGAGCAGCGGCACGATGACGGCGCGCAGGTTCTCGAAAAACCCGTCCAGCACCTCCATCGTCATGCCCTCCTCATACTCGTTGAGCAGCGCGTCGTACGGCTTCATGTCCGGGTTGTAATATCCGGCGAAGGTGCGGTTGTATGCGACGATCTTTTCCAGATACGGCTCGAACGCGGCAAAATCATTCTCATTCTTCGCGCGCTGCCACACGCTCTGCGCGTCGTTGACGAGCACGCTGTAGGCCGTATACTCCTCCGCCGGTATGCGGGAGATCTGCTCGTTCGCCTTCTTCATGAGCTGCACCTCCCGGGCTGTCTGCTCATCCAGCTCCGCAATGTGCGCCATCAGCACATCGAGCACCGCGACCGTCTCCGCCCCGGTCGTCAGTTCGTATTCCATGCCGCTGAGCACGCCCATCGTGCGGCCGCGGCCCTCGGCGGTGTCCTTGGGCGCAGCGGTGAGCGCATCATAATTGACCACGCCCATGGCGTGATACAGCGCCGCCCGCTTTTCCTCCAGCTCGCGCAGCTTTGCAACCGCTTCGGTCACGCTCTGATCCATCATTGCTTTCCCGCTCCTTTTTCTTGCTGTTTCCTCCATCTTAACGCAGCGCCGGCCGTTCGTCAATGCGGTGCAGCGCCCCTTCTCCGCGCCGCGAACGGAGCGATCTCCCCGCAGGGGAAATCCGCAGCGGATGATCCGCCGACCATGGCACTGGATCCGAAAAGGCCGGATAGCCGGGCGCAACCAGAAAGCAAGGGGATTTGTTTTTTCAAAAACCCATGGCTTTGTGACCCCGGCGAACCCACCGCAGTATACCATGCGCTCCCCCAAACCAGCACCGGGCGGTGCATTCGGGGCATGCAAAAACCGGCCGGACCGCATGGGCCAGCCGGTTTTCGATTTGTCAGGATTCGGTTCAGATCATCTTCCAAAGGCGCTCGGCATGCTCGCGGCACTTTGCGAACA
>JAQXRK010000018.1 GCA_029218485.1 bacterium
GAGGTGGAGGCTCCCGCGGAGAACAGGGCGATATCCACATGCAAATCATCAAATGCGTCGTCAGTCAGCTCACGAACGGTGTACTGCTGTCCCATAAACGTGACTTCGGTTCCTGCACTGCGCTTGGAGGCAAACAGGAAATACTCCGAAACGGGAAGCTTTCTCTCCTCAAGGACCTGCAAAAACTTCCGGCCAACCATGCCCGTTGCGCCAACAACGGCAACGCGATACTGTTTCATAGCATTCTCCATATCGATTCTATTCTATACTACACCAGAGTATATAGAGATATTCTACTGAAACCGGGCGCATTTGTCAATTCCAACCACAGAAATCAGGGGTTTTCAGCGGCCATGCGCGCCATTTTTCGTTGCATCTGTTTCGGAAAGGGTGTAGAATGATAGGCAGAAAAAATGGGGAGGGTTACGCCTGTGCACGCGAGTTATTCCGCATTTGCGACATACTATGACGTCATGATGCACGATGTGGATTATGACCGCTGGGCATGCAGACTGGACGCCCTCATCCGGGCAACGGCCGGAGCCATGCCGCTTTCGGTTGCGGATTGCGCCTGCGGCACCGGCGCGCTGACGGTTCGGCTGGCCCGTATGGGCTATGGAATGACGGGCATCGACCTGTCCGAGGACATGCTGCGCGCCGCACAGGAGAAATCGATGCGGTTGGGCCTTCGCATCCCCTACGTTTGTATGGACATGCGGCACTTCAAGCTGCACCGGCCGGTGGATGTGGTCAACTGCGCCTGCGACGGGGTGAACTACCTGACATCGCGAGCCGCGCTCTGCGCCTTCTTCCGTTCGTCGCATGCCGCGTTGAAACCCGGCGGACTGCTGCTCTTCGATGTTTCGACCCGTTTTAAACTGTCCGAGGTGCTGGGCGGCAATTGCTTCGGGGAGGATCTGCCGGAGTGCACCTATCTTTGGCGAAACGCTTATGACCCGGAGACGAAGCTGCTGGAAATGCGGCTGAACGTGTTTACCCCGGAGCCGGATGGGCGCTACCGCCGGTTTGACGAGGTTCACATTCAGCGGGCGCATTCGGATGCCGAGCTGAGGAGCGCGCTTTCCAATTGCGGATTTGCCGTGCTGGATGTGTTCGACGATCTCACGGATGCGCCGTGCTCGGAGCGCTCGGAGCGCGCGCTGTATGTGTGCAGGCGTCAGGATGGATGAAGCAGGATGCTGCCGAGCGTTGCGCGGTCAGCGTAAGCATTTGGATGGAAACGCCCTGTTTGGGCAGAAAGGATGTTCCGCTCAGCGGGACGAGGTGAGCATATGGATCAAGTGATTCATGCGCTTGCTGCGGGCGAAAACGTTCGCATCGCGGCAATCAGCGCATACGATATGGTTTCCGGCGTCAGAGCGCTGCATGAGCTCTCACGCGTGGCTACGGCCGCGCTTGGCCGGCAGCTGATGATGACCGCCATGATGGCTTCCCAGCTGAAGAATGAAGGCGACCGGGTGTCGACCATTCTGCGAGGCGACGGCCCGGCCGGGAACATGGTCTGCACCGGCGCACCCGGCCCCGTCGTCAAGGGGTATACGTCGGACCCGACGGTGGAGCTGCCGCTGACGCCGGAGGGCAAGCTCGATGTGGGCGGCTACGTCGGCCATACCGGGCGGCTGACCGTCGTCCGCGACCTGCCGGTGGGCGATCCCTATGTGGGCGTGTGTAACATCGTTTCCGGCGAGATCGCGGTGGATTTTGCGCAGTACTTTACCGTCAGCGAGCAGCAGCCGTCGCTGGTCTATCTCGGCGTTCGCATGGATGCAACGAGCGGCGAAGTGCGCGCCGCATCCGGCGTGCTGGTGCAGCCGCTGCCGGGATGCCCGGATGAGACGATCGATGCCCTTCAGGCGCGGGCGGACGCGATTACAACCCTGACGCGGCGTCTCGATGATGGAGCGGCGTTTGAGCCTGTGCTCGCGGAGCTGTTTGACGGGCTGGATTTTCGTATTGTCGAGCGGTTCACCCCCGTGTATCAGTGCGATTGCACGCGCGAGCGGATTGAGCGCGCGCTGATCTCCGTCGGCGCGGAGGAACTGCAGGATATGATCGAACGCGATGGCGGCGCACAGGTCAAGTGCCATTTCTGCAACGCCGTCTATGAGTTTACCGCCGCGGAGCTTTCCGATCTGCTCCGCATGGCGAAATCGGAGGACAATGGACAAAACGCAACTTAAAACAGGAAAGATATTGCCGTTCCGGCAGGATGTGGATTTTTTTCTCAAGCGTGGCGCCAAGGAATTGGATCGAAACGACCTGCTCTCGGCCATACAGCTGTACCGCAAGGCCTATGACAGCGATCCGACGGATCTGGACTCCTGCCTGGCGCTGGCCGAGCTGCTCAGCCAGATGCAGCGCTTTGAGGAGAGCAACCGCCTGCTGCTGATCGACATGTCCATGAACGATCCCGACCCGGAGAGCTATTTTGGTCTGGCCTGCAACTACTACGGTATGCAGGAATTTGCCTATGCGCATGAAAGTCTGGAGACCTATCTGCAGCTGGAGCCGGATGGATATTATGCCTATGATGCGGCCGATTTTCTCGATCTGCTCGAGGATGAGGCGGAGCTGGCCGATGCCATCGGCATGGATGAGAACGAAACGCTGGAAACGCTCTCCATCTGCCGGCAGGCGAAGTGGGCGGCCGATTGCGGGAACCTCGAGCATGCCGCCACGCTGCTCGAGACGCATCTGGCACAGTTCCCTGCGGCGCTGCGCGCCAAGAACCAGCTCGCCATCGTGCAATACTGCATGGGAAACGCCGAGCGTGCGGCGCAGCTTGCCGATGAGATTCTGGAGGCCGATCCAAAGAATGTGCAGGCACGCTGCAGCCGCATCCTGTTTCTGCATGTAAGCGGGGATACGGAGCAGGCGGCGCGGGAGCTGGAAGAATTACCGAAGCTGCAGACGGAGGATCCGGAGGCGCTGGCCAGCGTTTCCCTGCTGCAGCTGGAGATGGGCCAGTATGCTGAGGCACGGCAGACGCTCTCAAAGCTCTGGAATGAACTGCCCTATGATGAGAACGTGGTGCATCGCATGGGCTACTGCCGGTACATGCTCGGCGATATTGAGGGCGCGTGCGATTGCTACAGGCGTCTGTTGCGCATCAATCCGGACGATACCGTCGCGCAGTACTACCTGACGGCCTGCCGCAAATACGATCCTAAGACGCATTTGAAGCACTGGCTCCTGCCGTATCGCGTGCCGTTTGTGGAGATGTTCCGGCGCTTTCAGCAGATCAATGCTTTCTTTGACAAGACGCACAGGGAGCAGACCGAGCTGTGGCGCGAGGATCGGAAGACGCGCAACCTGCTGTCGTGGGCGCTGACCATACCCGAGCAGCGCTCCAAGGTCGCCATCATTCGTCTGATCGCAACCATGCAGGATGCGAATGCGGAGCGGGTGCTGCGCGATTTTCTGCTGCGGACGGATCAGCCGGACAGCATCAAGCGTGAGGCGCTTGCAGCTCTCAAGCGCATGCAGGCGCGCGAGCCGTTCATGGTGTTTTTGGAGGGACGCTGGGTGCAGGGCAGCGTGAATGTCTTTGAACTGCCGGCCAAGCTTCCCACGGCCTATGAGGGCATGCTCCGGTATCTGGCGGAGCATCTGCTCCCGGATTGCACCGAGGCCCGCCTTGCCGCAACGGCGATGCTGATCCATGCGTACAT
>JAQXRK010000019.1 GCA_029218485.1 bacterium
CCGGCAGCAATGCATTGCTGTGCGGTTTCGGGCGTAATGCCGCCATCCACTTCGATATCGATGGGGAGCGCGCGCGCATCGATCATGTTGCGCAGCGAGCGGATTTTCTCCAGCGTCTCCGGTATGAAGGCCTGCCCGCCGAAACCGGGGTTCACGCTCATGAGCAGCACCAGATCGCACATCGGCAGGATGGCTTCCAGCATACAGACGGGCGTAGCCGGGTTGAGCACAACGCCGCCGCGCAGACCCGCGGCATGGATCGCCTGCAGCGTACGGTGCGCATGTGCGTCCGCCTCCATATGGAAGGTGATGCAGTCAGCGCCCGCTTTTGCAAACGGCTCTATCCATTCGGCAGGGTGGGAGACCATCAGGTGCACATCGATCGGAAGCGCCGTCCTTGGCCGGATTGCGGCGCACATGGCCGGGCCAAAGGTGATGTTCGGTACAAAATGACCGTCCATTACATCGAAGTGAACCCAATCCGCATGCCAGCTTGTCAGGCGCTCCACATCTTCGCCCATTGCGGAAAAATCTGCGGATAGAATCGAAGGCGCAATTTTAATCATACCGGTGTTTTCTCCTTTGTTCAAATTCGCGTGCAAGCGCCGTATAGCGCGCGTAGCGGGCGGCCGTCATGCCGCCGCGTTCCACCATGGCTTTTACGGCGCAATCCGGCTCCGTCAGGTGCATGCAGCCGGCAAAACGACACTGCTGCGGCAATGTGCCGAATTCGGGATAGCAGGCGTCGAGCGCTTCCTGCGAAAGCTCAGCGGGATCATAGAGCGAAAAACCCGGGGTATCGAGCACCGCGCCCGAGCCAAAGGGCAGCAGTTCCGCATGGCGCGTGGTATGCCTGCCGCGATCGGTTTTGCGCGACAGGCCGCCCGTCTCCAAAGCGATGCCTGGGATCACCGCGTTCAGCAGGGAGGACTTTCCGACCGCCGATTGCCCGGCAAAGCAGGAGACCCCCGCGCTCAGACGCTCCCGAAGCGCAGCAATGTTCATGCCGGTTTTGGCCGATACGCACATCGTGTCAAGCCGGGCATAGTCCGCCTGAAACGATTGCATCACCTGCGCGTCAGCCGTATCACATTTGTTGAGCAGCAGCAGCGGCCGGATGCCGAGCGGCAAGGCCTGTACAATCAGCTTGTCCGCCAGCAGCCAGTCGGGCGCGGGGACGGAGGCGGACAGCACGATGATTAGCCGGTCGATGTTTGCAACCTGCGGGCGAATGAGCGCGTTGCGCCTTGGCAGGATGACGTCGACGAGCGCGTCGCCGTTCTGCTGCGGCAGAATCCGCACGAAATCACCGACCAGCGGCGCGTTGCCCTCGCGACGGAACCGGCCGCGTGCGCGGCACTCCACGATGGACCCATTGGCCAGCTGCACATAGTAGAAGCCGCCGATTCCCTTGATGATGCGTCCCTCGTTCATCCTGCGTCGCGCGCGACGAAGCTCGTCTCCTGCCGCCGCATCTCCTTGCCGTTGAGATAGAGAATCAGCTCGTGCAGCCCTTCCGATGAGGCGGTCGCGGTAAAGGAAACGGGAATCATATCGCCCTTCTCCAAAACCGCTTCATACAGAATGCGCTCATACAGCACGCCATTCTCCGCTTCCACAATCGTTACCATGACCTGCATGCCGCTTTCGGGTGTGTTGAGGTTGTACGCGATGTCCGAAACATAGTCGCGGCCGGCTGCGTTTCCGGCTACGGTCAGCCTCGCGGGCGTGTCCTTCTGTGCCAGATCCAGAGCCGATGGCGACTGCTCGATCACGTTCCCGGTCTTTCCGCCGGCCAGCGGCGCATAGCGAACGAAGATGCGCGAAAAGCCGTTTTGATCCAGCGTTTCCAATGCATCAGCAAGCGGCAGGCCGGTTACCGTCGGCATTTCCATCAGGGTTGTTGAGGTCGCGCTGATGCAGATATCCACGCGCTGTCCGTGGGACACCTCGACCCCGGCAGCCGGCGTTTGCTCGCAGATATAGCCGATTGCCTCATCGGAAATCCGATAGGATACGTTGCCCATATTGAGGCCGCTTTCCTGCAACAGCCTGTACGCATCGTCGTAGGTCAGCCCGATCAGGCGGGGCACGACCGGAAC
>JAQXRK010000020.1 GCA_029218485.1 bacterium
GGTAGTCGTGGATTTCCGTGACCGTGCCGACGGTCGAGCGCGGGTTGTGGCTCGTGCTCTTCTGGTCGATGCTGATGGCGGGGGACAAGCCGTCGATGCTGTCGAGGTCCGGCTTTTCCATCTGGCCGAGAAACATCCGCGCGTACGACGAGAGGCTCTCGACATACCGCCGCTGGCCCTCGGCGTAGATGGTGTCGAACGCGAGGCTCGACTTGCCGCTGCCGGACAGGCCCGTGAACACGACGAGCTTGTCGCGCGGGATGGTGAGGTCTACATTCTTGAGATTGTGCTCTCTGGCACCCTTGATAACGATATCCTTCATGCGGTTCCTTCTTCGTGGGGTTTTCCGGCTCCTTCCTGCCGTAAAAGGAAAGGGCCGGGATAGTGATTGTATGCTGTCGGGCGCAGCCCGGTACGGCCGGGTTCGGCGCCATCGGGTAGTAAAAGGCCGGGCTACTGTTCGGCTTCTCCTCGCTTTGGGAGCAGAGGACCGCAGCGTCACTTGCGCGTGCGGCCGCGCGCGCGCTTGTGCGCGCCGATCATGCCGGGCCGCAGATCGCCCTTCGGCGTGCCGTTCGCATCCTCGCCGGACAGACGCCGGATCTCGTCGCGGAGCTTTGCGGCCTGCTCGAACTCCAGCTCGCGCGCCGCCTGCTGCATCTGCTCGGTGAGCACCTGAATGCGCGCCGCGAGCGCCGCGCCGGTGAGCGCATCGGGATGGCTGTCCGCGCGCGTGGTGATGCCGAGCGTGTCGTGCACCGCCTTCTGCACGCTCCTTGGCACGATGCCGTGCAGCCGGTTGAACGCTTCCTGCTTGTCGCGGCGGCGGTTCGTTTCATCGATCGCGCGCTGCATGGACGGGGTGATCGTATCGGCGTACATGATCACGCGGCCCTCGACGTTTCTGGCCGCGCGGCCGATGGTCTGCACGAGGCTCGTCGTGGAGCGCAGGAAGCCCTCCTTGTCCGCGTCGAGGATCGCGACCAGGCCGACCTCCGGCAGGTCAAGCCCCTCGCGCAGCAGGTTGATGCCGACCAGCACGTCGAACTCCCCGAGCCGCAGGTCGCGGATGATCTCCATGCGCTCCATGGTGTCGATATCCGAGTGCATGTAGCGCACGCGCACGTTCATGCCGTCGAGGTATTCGGTCAGGTTCTCGGCCATGCGCTTGGTCAGCGTGGTCACGAGCGTGCGGCAGCCCTTTTCGGCCTGCAGGCGCACCTCGCCGAGCAGATCGTCGATCTGACCCGTGACCGGGCGCACCTCGATCTTCGGGTCGAGCAGGCCCGTGGGGCGAATGATCTGCTCCGCCACCTGCCTGGCGCGGCCGAGCTCATATTCGGCGGGCGTGGCTGACACGCAGATCATCTGCGGAATGCGCGCCATAAACTCGTCAAACTTGAGCGGCCGGTTGTCCGCCGCGGCCGGCAGACGAAAGCCGTATTCGATCAAAGCATCCTTTCTTGCGCGGTCGCCGCGGTACATCGCGCCGATCTGCGGCAGCGTGACGTGCGACTCATCGACGATGAGCAGAAAATCCTTCGGGAAATAATCGATGAGCGTGTACGGCGGCTCGCCCGGCTGCCTGCCGTCGAAATACCGGCTGTAGTTCTCAATGCCGTTGCAGTAGCCGATCTCGCGCATCATCTCCAGATCATATTGCGTGCGCTGGCGGATGCGGTACGCCTCGACCAGCTTATCCTCCGCCTCGAGCTCCTTGGCGCGCGCCTCGCAGTCCGCCTCGATCTGCTCCATGGTTTTGAGAAGCTTGTCGCGCCCGGTCGCGTAATGCGACGCGGGGAAGATCGCCACGTGCGTGCGGTCGCACAGGATCTCGCCGGTGAGCGCGTTGACCTCGCTGATGCGGTCGATCTCGTCGCCGAAGAACTCGATGCGCAGCGCCTTGTCCGACCAGTTGGCCGGAAACACGTCCAGCACGTCCCCGCGGATGCGGAACGTGCCGCGCGCAAAATCGTAATCGTTGCGCTGGAACTGGATGTCGACCAGCCGCCGCACAACCTCGTCGCGCGCAAACTCCATGCCCTTTCTGAGCGAGATCGAGAGGCGCAGATACTCCTCGGGATCGCCGAGACCGTAGATGCAGGATACCGACGCGACGATGATCACGTCCCGCCGTTCATTGAGCGAGCAGGTCGCGCTGTGGCGCAGCTTGTCGATCTCGTCGTTGATGGCGACGGTCTTCTCGATATAGGTGTCGGAAGCGGGGATGTACGCCTCCGGCTGATAGTAGTCGTAGTACGAGACGAAGTACTCCACCGCCGAGTCGGGAAAGAACTCGCGGAACTCCGCGCAGAGCTGGGCGGCGAGCGTCTTGTTGTGCGCGATCACGAGCGTCGGCTTCTGCACGCGCTCGATGACCTTCGCCATCGTGAAGGTCTTGCCGCTGCCGGTCACGCCGAGCAGCACCTGCGCATCGTCGCCGCGAAGCACGCCTTTGGCCAGCGCATCGATCGCCTCCGGCTGATCGCCCTGCGGCTCAAACTTGGATACGACTCTGAATTCGCTCATACTCTGTCCGCTTTCTCCCGCGCTGTCGCCGCGGGTCACCGCCCGGCCGGGATGGCGCTTTGTCCGCCCGGCCGGAAATTGCCGAAGCCTGTCAAAGGGGAGTGTGTGCCGTTACGTCTCGTCCGGGATTTCGTAGATCACGGTCTTGCCGTCGAGGCGGTGGGCATAGATATACTCGCGCATCTGCTCATGGAACGGATGCTTGTCGTACACGGCGACCGCGTCCATGTCGCGGAACGTGCAGGTGAGCGCGAGGTCATAGCTGCGCGTGCCGTTGTGCCAGATGTCTGCGCCCGTCTCCATCGACAGGATTTCCGGGATCACGCCTTCCATGCTGTGCAGCTTTTCGATGACGGTCGGGAGGCACTCCTCCGGGTCGCGGAACTTGAACAGAACGATGTACTTGAGCATGCTGATCTCTCCTTTATTCTTATGGATACCCCGCTTGCCGCGCGGGGAAGGGCACAAGGGGTTGCTCCCGGCCACGCGGCGCGCCCGCGCGCAATCCGAACGCATGCGCGCGGCGGCCTGTTGCCGCCCACCGGATCGGGACGGCGCAGCCGGGCATGGTCAAACGGCGCGCTCGGCCGGCCGGAACACCTCGAGTACGGCGAGAAACAGCGCGTCCGTATCGCGCATAAGCCCCTGCTTGACCTGCGCGTCCACCTGCGCAAACGCGCAGACGGCCCGGCAGAGCCAGTTTTCCGCGCATTTCTTCGCCTCCTGCACGGTCTTTTTGGCCGCATAGGGGCTGCCGCCGAGCGCCTTGATCACCGCGGCGTCGGTCATGCCGGCGGAGAGCATCCTCTTGGCGGCGAGCATGAGCTTGAGACGCCCGGCGAGAAAGCTCGCCAGTCCCAGCGCGCTCTCGCCGCTCTGCAGCATGCCCTGCAGCATGCGCAGCCCCTCCCGCCGGTTGCCCGCGAGCAGCCGCGAGAGCAGGTCGAACACCCGGTACTCGGTGCTCGGCGTGATGCAGGCCGAAAGGGCCGCCTCCGTCACCGGCTGGCCCGCGCCGACATAGTCCGCCACGCGGTAGAGCGCGCTCTCCAGCGCCGCCATATCCAGCCCGACCATCTCGATGAGCCGGTGGCAGACGATGGGGGAGAGCGCAACGCCGCGCGACGAAGCGCGCTTTTTCAGGAACGCCGTGGCCCGCGGCGCATCGCAGCGCGGAAACTCGATCACCCGGTCGAGCCGATCCATCGCCTTGTACAGCGGGGAGGTCTTCTTCGCCGCGCCGCGCTGCAGGAACAGCAGGATGGTCGTTGGCGGAACCGTGGGCGCATAGGCGGCAAGCGCCTCCTCCTCGGCCGGGGAGAGCTCCTGCACGATCACCACGCGGCAGCGGTCGAAGAACGGCAGCGTCTCGCAGGCGGCCTGCACATCGGCGCACGCGGGATTGGACAGGCGCTGCGTATTGAGCGCGCGCGCCGCCTCCCCGACCAGGCCGAGCGCCTGGCGCATCGCCTGTTCCTTGCTGTATTCCTCCTCGCCGTGCAGCAGATACGCGCCCGAGAGCGCGGGCGTCTCCGCCGCGGCCGATTGCCGGATGAGCTCAAAAAACCGCATTTCTTCCATAAATACATTATAACCGCAAAGTCGGGTCCGGTAAAGAGCGGGCCGGGCATGGATTTTTGC
>JAQXRK010000021.1 GCA_029218485.1 bacterium
GCTGGTCTTGACCGGAAGCGGTGCGCGGGTGCCCTGTACGCGGCAGAGCGCGGTGACCATGCGCCGCGGCGCGGTCAGTTCCTCGTGCGCGTAGCGCTCGCCCACCTTGCAGGAAAACCCTTCGACATTCTGTACGATCCCGTCCTCTATCTCCGCGCGCAGCAGACAGCCCATCGGGCATCCGATGCAGGTCAGTTCACGCTTCATGCCTATGCCTCCTCCACGATGGAAATCCGAATCTCGTCCGCATCCCCGGCGCGCCGGACGTCGCTTGCGGACAGAGTGAGCCGCACCATCTCGCCGGGGGTTAGGATGCGCGCTTTTCGTTCAAGGAGCAGCGTACCGCCGGCTTCCACGGTGATCGCCGCGTTTTTGTACACGCCGCGCGGACGGAACATGAGCGGGATATCAGCCTCCGGCGCGGCCGAAATGAGCTGCGGCACCAGCCCGGAGACGCCGAATCCGGCCGTGACGGGCAGCTGACGCCCTGCCTTTGGCAGAAGTCCGAGCGCAAAGCGGGCGGCGCTTCGTCCCGCGCTCTGTGCCTCGAGCGAAACAAAGTCGACGAGATCGTGCACATGCAGCACGTTGCCGCAGGAAAAAATGCCGGGTACGGAGGTCTCATAGCGATCGTTCACGACGGCGCCGCCGGTTGCGGGGGACAGCTCCACGCCGGCCATGCCGGACAGCTCGTTTTCCGGCAGCAAACCGACCGACAGCAGCAGCGTGTCGCAGGGGATTTCGCGCTCCGTTCCGGGGATTGGCTTCAGATGTTCGTCCACTTTGGCGATGGTCACGCCGGTCAATCGCTCCCGCCCGTGGATATCCACGACCGTGTGGTTCAGCAGCAGGGGGATGGAGAAGTCGTCCAGACATTGCACAATATTGCGCTTGAGACCGGAGGAATAGGGCATCAGTTCCACGCAGGCCTCCACCTTGGCGCCGATGAACGTCATGCGCCGCGCCATGATGAGCCCGATATCGCCGCTGCCGAGGATGACCACATGCTTGCCGGGAACCAACCCCTCAAGGTTGACAAAGCGCTGCGCCGTGCCGGCCGTATAGATGCCCGCGCAGCGCCATCCGGGCGTAGCGAGCGCACCGCGCGGGCGCTCCCGGCAGCCCATTGCCAGCAGAACCGCCCCGGCCTGTATGTGCTCAAGTCCCCGCTCGCGGGAGACGCAGGTGAGCACGCGCTCCGCGGTGAGATCGATGACCATGGTGTCGCAGGCGCAGGGGATGCCAGCCGCCTGCACACGGTCGATATAGCGCTGCGCATATTCCGGCCCGGTCAGTTCCTCCCGAAAGGTGTGCAGGCCAAAGCCGTTGTGGATGCACTGGCGCAGGATGCCGCCGAGCTGCGGACCGCGCTCGAGGATCAGAATATCGGCGCATCCGGCCTCCTTTGCGGCAAGCGCCGCGGCCAGCCCGGCAGGGCCGCCGCCGATGATGGCAAGATCGACCTTACGCATGCGGCGCATCCTCCCCTTCAAACAGATATTCCGTCAACAGGCGGGACTCCCCGCCGCACTTTGTGATCTCCAGCGGCGAAACGCCCAGCTCTTCCGCCAGGATTTCCACCGTGCGCGGCGTGCAGAACCCGGCCTGACAGCGGCCCATGCCCGCGCGCGTGCGCCGCTTGATCCCGTCGATTGTGCGCGCACCGACCGGGCGGCGGATGGACTCGCGGATTTCCGCCTCGGTCACCAGCTCGCAGCGGCAGACGATCTTTGCATAGTCGGGATTTTCGCGGATCAGTTGGCGGCGCGCCGCATCGTCGAGCGCGCGAAACTTGGGAATCCCCTTGCGTTCCGGCCGGAACGCCTCGTTTTTGGGAAGACCAAGCCGGTCCGCAACCTCATCCGCCAAAGCGCGGCCGATGGCAGGCGCGCTCGACAGACCGGGGGATTCGATCCCGACCGCGTCAAAAAAGCGCTCGGCGCCGGCCGCTTCTCCGATCACAAAATCATCGCGGTCGCAATGCGCTCTCAGACCGGCGAATGTCGTGATCGCGCCGCGCACGGGCAGCGCTTCCCAGCTTCGCGTTGCTGCGGCGAGCACGCGGGCCAGTCCGTCGGCCGTAGTGCGCGTATCGGTCCGGTCCTCCAGATCGTCGGCGGTGGGTCCAATGAGGATAGTGCCGTCCACCGTGGGCGCGACCAGCACACCCTTTCCCTTGTGCGTTGGCAGCTGGAAGATCGTTGCCTGAAACGTGCCCTGATACTTTTTGTCGAGCAGGTAGTATTCGCCGCGGCGCGGGTGGATGGTGATGCGGTCGGGCGAAACCATATTGTGCAGCACATCGGAACAGACCCCCGCGCAGTTGATCACGGCGCGGGCGCAAAAGTCGCCCGCGCAGGAGCGCACCATCCAGTTGCCGTCCTGCGTACGCGAAATATCGGTTACAGCAGCATTGCGCAGAAAGCGGACGCCGTTCTCCGCGGCATTTTCCGCGTAGGCTTGCGTCAATTCATACGGGCAGCAGATGCCGCCCGTCTCCACCAGCAGCGCCTCAAACGCACCGGCGCTCAGGTTCGGCTCGCGCCGGTGCAGCGCATCCCGCGACAGGATGGACAGCCCGGTCACGCCGTTTTTCCTACCGCGCTCCAGCAGCGCCTCGAGCGCCGGGCGATCCTCCGCTGAAAACGAGACGACCAGAGAGGTGTTTGTGCGCATGG
>JAQXRK010000022.1 GCA_029218485.1 bacterium
GGGCGGCCGCCGTTTTCTGCGCAGCCGCATCGGTTTTTGCGGCTGCAGTTTTGTCCGTTTTTCAGCTCTTTGCCGTTGCGGCATCCGGCGCCGCCGCTTCCCGCGCCCCGCGGTGGGTGATGGAAACACGCAGGCCGGAAAGATTCCCGCGAAGATGCGCCGTTTCCCGGCGCACCGCGGCGGGCGGGGGCTTCAGAACAGCATGGCCTCGATATAGCGGTCGTGGAAATACGGATTGGTCGCAAGCTCGATCGTCTCCATGCGCTGCACGATGGCCGCGGCCGAGGCGAGCTTCTGCTCCGACTGGAGGATCTGGCCGGCGCCGTTGCCCGCGGCGTTGCCGATGGCGGAGGCCTTGCCGGCAAAGCCCGGCGGGATCAGGCCGATGCGCTCGGCGCTGACGGGGCGCAGATAGCTGCCGAAGCCACCGCACAGGATGATCTGATCCATGTCGTCATAGCCCAGACCGCTCTCATGGATGAGCGTGTCCATGCCGGCGCGGATGGCGGCCTTGGCGAGCTGGAGCTGGCGGATGTCCTTCTGCGAAACGAACACCTCGCTCTCGCCCAGGAAGAAATCGCCGGCGGTTTTCAGCTTGCCCTTCCGGTTGATCAGCCCGGCCTCCAGCATGGCCGCGACCGCGTCGATGAGGCCCGAGCCGCACAGCTTGTTGGCAGGCGCACCGCCGATGGTCGTATAGGTGAACGCCCCGTCGCGGTAGCGCACGGAGTCCACGGCCCCGAGCGACGCATTGCCGCCGCAGGAGATGCCCGCGCCCTCAAAGGCGGGACCGGCGGCGGTGGAGCAGCAGCGCAGCACGCCGCCCGAGCTGAGCACCATTTCGCCGTTTGTACCGGCGTCCACGAGCAGGATGTTGCCGCTCTGACCGGCCATGCCGCTTGCCAGCACGCTGCAGGTGATGTCCGCGCCGATATACGCGGAGGCGCAGCCCGGCAGATAGCACGGCACGCCCGAAAAGCCCGGCAGGCCGAGGTCGAACACGCCGCCGAACCCGTGCTCCATGGTGAACGGCGCCACGGCCAGCGGCGCCGGCTCGATGCCGCAGAGGATATACAGCATGGTCGTGTTGCCGGTCACAACGATGCGGCGAACGTCCCGCGGCGCGACGGCGGCCTGGCGGCACAGGTCGAGCAGCATGTCGCCGAGCTGCGTTCGGATCAGCCCGGACAGCGGCCGGACCGTCTGCTCGTTGCAGTATACGATGCGGGAGATCACGTCGCCGCCGTACGTTTGCTGCCGGTTGAGCTCGCCGAGCACGGCCACGGGCCGCTTTTCGGCGCTGCGGAAGAGCTGCGCGGCGACCGTTGTGGTGCCGATGTCGACGGCGGCGCCGTAGCCCTCTTCATAGGTTGGTTCCAGCGCGCCCTCCCAGCCGAAGTACGCGTTTTCGATGACGGCGTCGGCCGCGCGCTCGATGAGCTGCACCGCGCAGTCGCCCTGCACGCGCGCATAGCACGCAAGGCGCACGCCGCTCTCCAGCTCTTCGGCGGAGAGCCGGGTTCGCTCCTGCTCCTCCACCGGCGACAGCGCGCCCTGCGCATAGACCTTGCATTTGCCGCAGCGGCCGTTGCCGCCGCACGGAAAGCTGGTGGAGATGCCGGCGGACTGGATTGCCTGCAGCAGCGTTTGTCCCTCCGGCGCCTCGACGGCGGCGCGCTGCTGCCCCTTGGTGACCTGTACACTTGCCATATGAACGCTCCTTTCGCGCAATGCGGTGCTCTGACGGTGTGATGACATACTGTGGGGAATTGTGACGGAATCGTTGGCTAAAGGATAGCGGATATCCGCCGATCTGGCAAGCCCCTTTTTCGCGGGGCGCGCCGGGCGGGGGCAGCCTGCCGCTGCCGCGCCGGTATGCGGGGCGGGGATTCCGCCGGGGCTTGCCGGGAGCGGATGGAGGGGCAGGCACTCCCCAAAGACGACGAAGCGGGCGGCCGTGACAGGGGGCTTGCCGGGAGCGGGAGGCGGGGCCGGAGCGATGCGCCGATACACACGAATCGGGCGGGAGACATCGATATGGGCATACCGCGGAACGGCAGGAGCGCTGCACCGCCGGGTACGGCGAAGCGGGGGGGCGGCGGCGCACGGGAAAAGCCGGCCGGATCCGGGCGCTTTTGTCCGCACAATGGCGCGGAGCGGGCGAAAAGAGTGGGTTGACAAACCGGATTTTTGTATACTATACTGCTGATGAACATATAACCCTGCGTTGTGACTGGCCTATCTGAATAAGGAGGGTCTCCCTATGGATAT
>JAQXRK010000023.1 GCA_029218485.1 bacterium
TTCGGCTTGGTACACGCATAGTATCGGAAATCGCCTTCCTCACGGATCAGCCGAAACCCGACCTTTTCGAGCACATGCTGGCTGCGCACATTTTTGAGCACCGCGTCTGCGTACACCGTTTGCATGCCCAGTTCATCAAACGCATAGCAAAGCGCCTGCCGCTCCGCTTCCGTACCATAGCCCTTACCCTTCACCGAATCGTTTTGAAGGGCGATGCCGAGCACGCAGGTTCCCGCCTCGCGATCCATCTGCTTGAACTCCAGCTCCCCGATGACCCGCTCACCCAGCAGGATGGCGAACATCAGCCGCCCCTGCTGCCGGTGGGCATCAAACCGCGCGTCGACCCATTCCGGTCGATAGACAAACGGCTGAAACCGATCCATATCCATGAACAGCGCCGGATCGCTCTCGTAGCCGCGATAGAACGCATGGCAGCGCTCCCGCGTCATATCGGAAAGCGAGAGCCTTTCCCCCTCGCTCACAGCCCCTGCTCCTCCACAAACCGGTAGAACGCCTGTTCCTCGGCCAGGTACTCCTCCCGCACCGTTCCGACCGGCGCGGCATAGACAAGGAACTCCTCCTCGCCGTCGAGTCCGAACAGACCGGCGGCAGCATCGGCATCAAAGGCGGCCACGCCGCAGGTTCCGAGCCGCAGGGCGGTGCAGCCGAGATACAGATTCTGGCCGATGTGACCGGCGTCGATCAGCGCAGGCCCGTGCGCAAACACATCGTAGCGCCATTCGCAGCGATACGCCACGCAGGCCCAGCAAAACACCACGCTGGCCTTCCCCGCCCACTTCTGTCCCGCCAGCACGGACGAGACTGTTCCGGGGATATCGGCCACCGGGTGCAAAAACTCCACCGCATGCTCCATGGGCAGGTAGTGGTATGCGCCCGGGCGGAGGCCGTCCACATGCTGTACGATCAGATAGGTTTCAAACGCATGCCGCGCCCCGCCGGAGGGCACCGTGCGGAGCGTCGCATAGGATTTGCCCCGGATGGCCTTCACGCCCTGCGTGACCCACAGCAAAAACGAGAGCTGCAGCAGCGAAACCGGCTGTCCGGTATAGACGCGCGCGCTGCGGCGGTCGCGAAATGTCGCGAGCAGGTCTGCGCCCTCCAAGAGCGGTCCGAACTCGCGCGGCAGCGCAATTCTTTCCGTCTCCGGCCGCATGGCCGGCTTTGTCAGCGGCGGCTGCGGCCTTTGGAGCATTTGATCGGAAACGAAGTCCTCGCCCTCAAAGCCGCACGCTCCGCGCATCAGCCGTCGGTGCGCGCGTATCCGTTCATCATGCGCCTGCTGGTCCACCATAGCGCTCCCCTCCATGTACTTTTCTCTTCGCAGCGGGCGCCTTCGCAAACGCCGAAGCGCTGTGCGCCCGGCAAACGAGGCTCCGGCTCTGACAGCATCCGCCGGTTCGGGCGTCTTGCCGCGTCCGCCACAGTCCAATCCGGTCTTTTGCTGAGCTGACAGGGTATCTGCTGATGCAACATCAATCACAGGGCACGGCCACATGGCCGCCCTGAAACACGAGATACCGCCGCCACACGCCCTTCGGGAGCGCCGATGAGAGCAGCAGCGCAGCCGCGCGCTCGCCATCCTCCGCCGCAACCCGCAGTGACATGCCGCAGCTTTCCGACACGCTGCGCAGCGTCGGCATCACGCGTACCCGCAGCTGGGACTCGAGCAGCTTCTCTGCACGCATGGCAAAATGGTACGAATCGAACGCCAGCATGCAGTACTCCGGTTCAGGCAAAGGTGATCACCCGGCCCGCCTGCAGCATGCGCTTCTGAATCTCATACATGTTGCTGACCGTGCCGATGCGCAGCTGATCCTGAATGCCGTAGGCATTGAGGCAGGTGCCGCAAACCAGGATCTCCGCGCCGCGGGCCTGCAGCACCTCGAGCGCCTCGATGACCTGTTCGTTTCCCGTGGGGAGGAGCACGCCGCCATTCATGAAGAGAATGCTGTCCGGCACGGTATCGCCCTCCGCAAGCGTGAGGAAGAACATCTTCATCAGGTTGCGGCCCAGCGTCTCATCGCCCGTACCGATCCCGTCCCGGCCAATGAACAGCGCGAGCGATCCCCCGCCGTTGTTCTCGACCACCGGCAGCAAGGTGCATTCCAGCGCGCCGTCGCCGCTGAGCACGACGGCAAAGCCGTCCCCGGTTTCCTCCGTCTGCGCCTGCCGTCCGGTGGACGATGCAAGGCGCTTGAGGTTCTCCACCGCAACCGCGTTATCGACCCGGATCCGCACAGTCGCCTCTCCGGCGTCCAGCGCTTTCTTGGCCAGAATAACCGGCATCGGGCAAGCCTTCCCGCGCGCATCGATTTCAAACATCTTTCTCAATCCTCCTCAAACAGTTTCGTTGACAGGTAGCGTTCGCCCGTATCGGG
>JAQXRK010000024.1 GCA_029218485.1 bacterium
GCTGCTGCAGGGCGTGATCGACTGCTGCTTCCTCACCGGCGACGGCTGGGTGCTGCTCGACTACAAGACCGACCGGCTGCGCGCGGGCGTGCCGCTCGAGGCGATGGCGGCGGAACACCTGCCGCAGCTCGAGCTGTATGCCGAGGCGCTGTACCGCCTGACCGGCCTGCCGGTCGCTGAGCGCTATGTGGTGCTGATCTCGGCGGGCAGGGCCGTGCGGGTCTGAGCGCGGCGCGGGGCGGATTGGAAACGAACGGGCGGAACGGCCGGGCCGTTCCGCCTTTGGCCGGCAAAGGGCGCTTTGCCGGTTTTTTCTTTGCTGTTTTTTGTTGATGATCTTGGCTGTGTGAAGGGATGAAATCCCTGTGCGCGAGCCGGTTTGCAGGGAACGGCCGCGCATGAAAATAAGGCGGGATGGAGCGCTTTTGCCCGGTATCCGGGGGCTACTCCTTCGCGGGGGGATTTTGGCCGTCGTCCGGCGCGGCCCGCCGGGTGCGCGGCAGGTTCCACCGGTAGTGCGCGGCGAGCAGGCGGATCGTGACGACGAGCGCCGTGCTCAGGCACAGCGCCGCGGGCTGCAGCACGGACACCTGAATCATGATGTAATAGGACAGCGCGCCCGCGACGGCTGCGAGGATGTACACGCGCTTTTGCAGCACCATCGGCACGCGCACGACGAGCTGGTCGCGCATGATGCCGCCGCCCACGCCCGTGACCGTGCCGACGAACACGGCGAGGAACGCGTTGTCCCCATAGCCGGCGCCGATGGCCGCGTCCACGCCGACGGTCGCGAAGATGCCGAGGCCGATCGCATCGAGCAGGTTGATGAACCGCACGAGCCGCTCCATGCGCTGGAAGAAGCGCTCCCCCATGCCGAGCGCCACGAGATAGGTCGCGAGCGAAACGCCGACCGCGGCGGCCACATACCGCGGGTCGGTAAACATCGCGGGCGGCAGGGCGCCGAGCAGGATGTCGCGCAGCACGCCGCCGCCGACGCTCGTGATCGCGCCGAGCATGATCCCGCCGAGCAGGTCCAGCTCGGCCGCGACGGCGACCAGCACGCCCGACACCGCGAACGCCGCGACGCCGATGATTTCGAGGGTAAAGACAATGATCCTTATTTCGTCCATATGCTTACCGATTGCACTGCGGTACGGATGGGGCGCCGCCTTGCGCGCGCCCTGCATGTGCCCACGCCGCCCGCAGGGCGGTTACGAGAACTTCCAGAACTGCTCCGGCGTTGTATGCCATGAGCAGTTTTCGCGCCGCACGCGGGGCGGTTACGCGAACTTCCAGTAACCAATTCGTGTGAATATTCAGCGCGCGCCCAGCCCGCAGGGTGGTTACTGCGATACTGAAAACGCCAAATATCGGAGGTAGGCGCGCGCCGCGCCGCCCGTGGGGCGGTTACTGCCGCTTGTAGAGCATCCGGTTGTCCAGCGACCAGATGCGCTCGGTGAATGCGCCCGGCTGCACGCCATCGAGCGCGGCGAACATCGCGTACATGCGGCTGTCGAGCAGGTCCAGCTCGGAGAGCACCTCCGCCTCCGGGAACATCGGCGGTTTCGGGCTCCCGAACTCCGGCTTTTCATGGTGGGAGAGGAGCATGTGCTGCAGCAGGAGCACCGTCTCCTCCGACACGCCGAGCATCGCGCCCGCCTCGCCGATGAGCGACACGCCGATATTGATGTGCCCGAGCAGCTGGCCGGGCGTGGTGTACGCGGAGGCGATGCCGAGCTTGCCGGCATCCAGCTCGGTGAGCTTGCCGATGTCGTGCAGGATCGCGCCGGCCGTGATCAGCTCCTGATCGAGCAGCGGATAGATGGAGCAGACGCCCTTGGCCAGCTGCACGATCGTCCAGCTGTGGTGCAGCAGGCCGCCGCGCGTGGCATGGTGCAGCTTGACCGCCGCCGGGAAGCGCAGCAGCGCCTCGCGGTTCTCGCGCATGAGGTACTGCACGAGCATGCGCAGGTCCTCGTTTTCAAACGCGCCCGCGAGCGAATACAGCTCGTCATACAGCCATTCGGGGTCGAACGGCGCGCACGGCAGCAGGCGCGACAGGTCGTAGTCGTCCGCATCGGTCGCATGGCGGATGCGGTCGATCTTCAGCTGCTCGGCCTCCTTCCACACGGTGATGACGCCGCGCACCTTCACGACATCCTCGCTCTGGAAAGCGCCCATGGTTTCGGCGTTGTAGTCCCAGAGCTTGGCGACGGCCTCGCCCTCGCAATCGGCCAGCACCAGATCGAGATAGGGGGTTCCCTTGACATTGGTGCGCACCTGACACGAGCGCACGAGGCAGAACCCCTCAAAATTGAGCTGACCGTCCGGCAGCTCGCTGAGCATTCGCATTCTTGCCATATCGGAAAGCGTCCTCCTCTGCATTGCTACCGGCATTATACCATATCGGCGCGCGAACGCCACACCTTTGTGCGGCGAATATTCGGTTTTCCGGCCGGTCGGGCGCATATCGGCTCGGTCGCGCTGGCGAGCATGCTCCTGCCGATGGATTACGGCTGGTGGGGCATCGACGATTGCCTGATCGAAATGCAGAATGAGACGATGGAAAACGGCTCTGCCCAAAGAACGGAAAACGGCGTGGAGCTGTCTATGACCGTTATTCCGTCGGCGGATGGCGGGGAGCCGACGTACCTGTTCGAAGCACGGCTCGCCGATGAACCCTGAGGGGCGCGCACAGACCCGTTTTTGCACGTTCGCCGCACGAGAGCACAAAAACCACTCGCTATTTTGGTCCGGGTGGTATACAATCTCAGTATGCAAAACATCATGGGTACCTATGGATATACGGACGATTCCTATGCGGTCGTCGTCATCGGCGCGGGCCATGCGGGCTGCGAGGCCGCGCTTGCCTCTGCGCGCATGGGCCTCAAAACGCTGCTGCTCACGCTCAACCTCGATTCGATCGGCCTGATGCCGTGCAACCCGGCCATCGGCGGCACGGGCAAGGGGCACCTCGTGCGCGAGATCGACGCCATGGGCGGCGAGATGGGGCTTGCCGCGGACGATACGCTGATCCAGATGCGCATGCTCAACACCGGCAAGGGCCCCGCCGTACACAGCCTGCGCGCACAGATGGACAAGCGCCGCTACCACGAGCGCATGAAGCGCGCGCTCGAATCGCAGGAGCGCCTCACGCTGCTGCAGGCCGAGGCCACGGAGATTCTGACCGAAGGCGGGCGCGTGAGCGGCGTGAGAACCGACGAGGGCTTCACGTTCCCGTGCCGCGCGGTGGTCGCGGCGGCCGGCGTGTACCTCAACAGCCGCATTCTCATCGGCGACTGGTCGCGCGAGAGCGGCCCGGCCGGGCTGACGCGCGCACGGGCGCTCTCCGGGCAGCTTGCGGACTTCGGCATCCCGGTGCGCCGGTTCAAGACCGGCACGCCCGCGCGCGTGTCCGGGCGCAGCCTGAACTATGACAGGATGGAGCGGCAGGACGGCGATGTGCCGACGCCCGCGTTCTCCTTCCTCAACGGGTCGCTCTCTCTTGAGCAGACCCCGTGCTATCTGACCTATACCAACGCCGAGACGCACCGCATCATCCTCGACAACCTCGACCGCTCGCCGATGTACAGCGGCAAAATCCACGCGACCGGCACGCGCTACTGCCCGTCCATCGAGGACAAGATCGTCCGGTTTGCGGACAAGCCGCGCCACCAGATCTTCATCGAGCCGGAGGGCAGGACGACCGACGAGATGTACGTGCAGGGCATGAGCACGAGCCTGCCGGCCGATGTGCAGATCGCCATGCTGCGCACGCTGCCGGGGCTGGAGCGCTGCGAGGTCATGCGCCTCGGCTACGCGATCGAATACGACTGCATCGACCCGACCGCGC
Source organism: bacterium (assembly GCA_029218485.1). Lineage (GTDB taxonomy): Bacteria > Bacillota > Clostridia > Christensenellales > CAG-138 > Aphodomorpha. The sequence continues at coordinate 3,854 of JAQXRK010000024.1, forward strand.
TGAGCCGCAGCCTCATGGTCAAGGCGGTGCCGGGCCTGTTCCCGGCCGGGCAGCTCAACGGCAGCTCCGGCTATGAGGAGGCCGCCGCGCAGGGCTTTCTTGCGGGCGTCAATGCCGCGCTGTACGTCAAGGGCGAGGAGCCGTTCCTGCTCGGGCGCGACGAGGCGTATCTCGGCGTGCTCGTGGATGACCTGTCGACGAAGGGCACGCCGGAGCCGTACCGCATGATGACGTCGCGCTGCGAGTACCGGCTGCTGCTTCGGCAGGACAACGCCGACCTGCGCCTCACCGAGCGGGCGCGCCGCACCGGGCTGATCTCGGACGCGCGGTACGACCGGCTCATGAAAAAGCGCGAGGATGTGGCCGCCGCCATGCGCGCGCTCGACGCGTTCGTCCAGCCCTCCGAGGCGCTCAGGGACTGCCTTGCCGCGATCGGCGAGAGCGCGCCGCCGCACGGCGCGCGGCTGTTCGATCTGCTCAAGCGGCCGGGCATGACGTATACGGCGCTGCTCGCGCTCACGGCGGACACGCCCGCCGCGCTGCCGCCGCTCACGCCGGAGGCGCTCGAGCAGGTGGAGACGCGCGCGCACTACGACGGATATATCCAAAAGCAGCGCGAGCAGGTGGAGCGCGCAAGGCGCATGGAGGATCTGCTGCTGCCCGAATCGATCGACTACCACGCCATCAGCGGCCTCAGGCTTGAGGCGCGGCAAAAGCTGTCCGCGATCCGGCCGCTCAGCCTCGGGCAGGCGTCGCGCATCAGCGGTGTATCGCCCGCGGACATCTCCGTGCTGCTGATCGAGATGAAGCGAAGGGAGGCGCGCCATGACCATGATTGAGCATCTCAGGACCCTCTGCCCGGACCTGACGAGCGAGCAGGCCGAGCGGTTTGAGGCCTATTACGCGCTGCTGATCGAGTGGAACAGGACGCGCAACCTGACCGCGATCACCGAGCCGTGCGATGTGGCCGAGAAGCACTTCTTCGACTCACTCGCCGCCGCACCGCTGCTCAAAAGCGGCGCAAAGTGCATCGATGTGGGCACGGGCGCGGGGTTCCCGGGCATACCGCTGCTCATCATCCGGCCGGACCTGCAGATGACGCTGCTGGACGCGCTCAACAAGCGCATCGAGTTTCTGGAGTTTACGCTCGAACGGTTGGGGCTGGCCGCCGCGTGCGTGCACATGCGCGCCGAGGACGCGGGCCGGAGCGCACGGTTCCGTCAGACCTTCGACGCGGCGCTCACCCGCGCCGTCGCGCCGCTGCCGGTGCTGCTCGAGCTGACGGTGCCGCTCGTGCGCGTGGGCGGGCAGAGCATCGCCTACAAGGGCGATGCGGCCGCGGAGATTGCCGACGCGGAGAACGCCTGCCGGACGCTGCGCTGCGCGCTCAAAACCGTTCCGGTCGAGGCGGCCTATGGCGCGCGCACGCTCGTGGTGGCGACCAAGCAGGCCGAAACGCCGGGCAAGTACCCGCGCAAGGCGGGCACGCCGGCAAAGCAGCCGCTCTGAAGGCGAAGAGCGGGCGGCGCAGATATCGGATGGAACGGAGGACGCATATGCTGACAAAGGAACGGATCATCGAGCTGCTGGGCCTTGAACCGCTTGCGGTGGAGGGCGGCATGTACAGGAAGACGTATCGGAGCGAGGAGGTGCTCTCAAACAGCGAGGGACGGACGGGCGACCACCGGCTTGGCGGCGCCATCCTGTACCTGCTCACGCCGGACACGTTTTCGCGCATGCACCGGCTGCCGACCGACGAGATATGGCACTTCTATATGGGCGCGGCGTGCGAAACGACCGTGCTGCTGCCCGATGGCACCGGCTATACGATCCGGCTCGGGCACGATCTGGAGAACGGCGAGGTTGTGCAGGCCGTCGCGCCGCGCGGCGCCTGGCAGGGCACGCGGCTCGTGGGCGACGGGGAATGGGCGCTGCTCGGAACGACGCTCGCGCCGGACTTTGAGCCCTCGGACTATGAGGACGGCGACCGCGAAGCGCTGATGGCGGC
>JAQXRK010000025.1 GCA_029218485.1 bacterium
CGCTGGCCGCAGCCGACGCGGAGGGCATCCGTGGGAAGAACATCACGCCGTTCCTGCTGGCCCGCATCAAGGACCTGACCGGCGGCTCCTCGTTTGATGCGAACGTGCACCTTGCGCTGAACAATGCGAGCGTCGCCGCCAAAATTGCAAAGGCGCTCTGCGAAATGGGCGATTGAGGAAGCGACCGCCTGCAAAAGCGCGCGGGATATGAACAAAAGAGCGCTGCATCCGGCATTTGGAGCGGTGCGTATCAAACAATACAACCTCCGTATGGTTCGACCATACGGAGGTTTTTTCGGTGGTATCTCTGCCTGTTGATGGCGCACGTTTATTCATTTCGCCTGCTAATGCAATCTATCTGCCGAACAGCGCCTTCAAGCCCTTTTTCTCTCTTTCACAAGCAACGGGTCTTTGGCGTTTCGACCCCGCATGATGCTTTCTGCATGCATCACATTCCCCATGGCGATCGCAGCTTTTCTTTTTACAAGGACAATTCTCATTCTTCATCATCATTTTCCTCCAAAGACCGGTCCGGTCTGCTCAAAACCACGCCATTCTGCTATCGAAGCAGCAGCAGATTGGGGTCGGAAGCAATGCGCTCCAGCGAATAGCAGAACAGCAGCTCCGTTGCGCCCTGCTCGGCGCACAGTTCGGAAACGCTGCCGCGATAATAGCGCGGGTCCACCATCACTACCCGCTCATAGGATGGAACGAGCAGCGGCACCAGGCTGTTTGCAAAGGAATCCTTCACCACGAGCAGCACGCCGCTCTGCGCCCCGGCCTCCAGATTGTCAATGACGGTCACCGGATGGTTGCCGTCGATAAAGATCGGATACCAGTCATATTCCTGCAGGCGCTCCTGAAAGACGAGGGAATCAAACACTCCGTCCCGATCCGAAAAGCGGACGCTGACACGGCACTGCGGCTCCAGAATATCGAGCCGTTCGCCCTGCGTCAGCCAGAGCGCGGAACGGGAGCGCGTTGAACCGACATAGCCGTTGACCACATGGTGATAGAACGATTCTCTGGGAAGCGGTTCGCGACCAACATATTCCAGATAGGCGCGGTAGGCGGCATATGCGCCGTCCGCATTCCAGTGATGATCGGTGCGGTAAAACCACTCGTGCCCATTCTCGCAGAAATCGTCCAGCAGCGGCACGAGTTGCGTGCCGTCAAACGAGCCGATCCGGCTGAGCAGCGCATCGTCCCGATACAGCGCCGCCAGCTCCCCCGGGAGGCGGTCCCTGCGCACATAGCCCGTAGAAGGCGGCACCAGCAGCCGCACGGGCAGGCCGGTGGTCTCTCCGAGCCGCGCAATGCGTGTGAGCCGCTTATCGATCCCTTCAGCGTCGGCCTCGACCGGCGCTTCCACCAGATAGCCATCCCGATCCCGGTAAACGTCCATTGTGACCTGCCGGCCGGTCAGCAGCGTTTCATAAGCGTGGATGCCGACGAACAGATCGCGCAAAGGCATCTGATCGGCAAGATAGGACTCCACATCATCGTCAAACGACCATTCGGAGAGCGACGACGCCTGCGGGAAGGTCGGCGCCTGGTCGAGGTTTCTGCGCTCGGCATCGGAGAAGCTGCGATCCGGCGTCAATATCCACCAGAGCGGAACGGCAGCAAGCGCCGTTGCGAACAGGATGACACCGATGAGATTGGAAACGTTTTTCTTCATGCGCCCCTCCCTCAAAACCGGAAATAGATGAACGGATTGTAGCTCTGCGACGCCAGCGCCGCAACGCAGAGCACGAACAGCGCGATGAGCGCTGCAAGCCGCAGCATCTCAAAGCCGCGCCGGCATGCCATGCGCGCGGCAAGGCGCGCGCCCAGCGGCGTGGACGCCACCGCGCACACGGCAAGCCACGGCAAAAAGCCGATCACCCACGCCCGCGCATGGGTGGACAGCAGGCCCGAAGAACCGACCGTAAACAGGGAGCTGAGGTAGGCGCCCATCGCCGTAAAATCGGTAAAGTAGAAAATGCCCCATCCGAGAACGATGAAGAACAGCGCATACACATGCCGCACCCATGCCGGAACGCGCTCGAGGGCGCGCAGCAAGAACAGCTTTTCCAGCATCAGCAGCACGCCGAAATACAGGCCCCAGAGCACAAAATTCCAGCTTGCGCCGTGCCAGAGCCCCGTCAGCAGCCAGACGACAAAGATATTCAAAATCTGACGGGCAAGCCCCCGCCGGTTGCCGCCAAGCGGGATGTACACATATTCGCGGAACCAGGTCGACAGCGAGATATGCCAGCGGCGCCAGAAATCGGTGATGCTCGTGGAAATATACGGGTAGCGGAAGTTCTGTACAAACGTGAACCCCAGCATCTCCCCAAGGCCGCAGGCCATATCGGAATACCCGGAAAAATCGAAGTAGATCTGGAAAGCATAGGCGATCAGGCCCACCCAGGCGCCGAGCAAGCCGTTTTCGCCCGGCGCGGCGGACATTTCCGCCCAAAACGTACCCATGGCGTTGGCAAGCAGCAGCTTCTTGGCAAGGCCGATGATGAACGGCCGGATTCCGCCCGCAAACCGGTCGAGGGAGAGCGTCTGCCGCTCCAACTGCGCCTCGATATCCGTATACCGGACGATCGGGCCGGCGATCAGCTGCGGAAACATCGACACATACGCGCCAAAGCGCACGAGGTTTCTCTGCGTTTTTGCATCGCCCCGGTACACATCGATGATGTATGACAGGATTTGAAAGGTAAAGAACGAGATGCCGATGGGCAGCCGGATATCCGGCGCCGCGTTGCCCGCAATGGCGGGCACGAGCGCGGCAGCGGTGCGCAACAGAAAGGACGCGTACTTGAACACCGCCAGCATCGCAAGATCGATGACAACCGCCAGAATGAGCAGCGCCTTCTTCCGGCGTTCCCAGCGCGCCATGAGCAGGCCGATGCACCAGTTGACGAGGATTGACCCCATCATCAGCAGCACATAGACCGGCTCTCCCCACGCATAGAACACGAGGCTGACGAGCAGCAAAAAGGCAATCCGCCACCGCCGGGGCAACACATAGTAGCCCAACAGCGTGGCGGGTAAAAA
>JAQXRK010000026.1 GCA_029218485.1 bacterium
GAGCACGGCAGAGTCGGCGGGCTCCACGGCCACGATTTGAACGGCGGGGTTCTGCGCCTTCAGGTATTCGCCAACACCGGTGACCGTACCGCCGGTGCCGACGCCTGCCACAAAGATATCGACCTTCCCGTCCGTATCCGCCCAGATTTCCGGGCCGGTCGTCTCATAGTGCGCCCGCGGGTTGGCCGGGTTCACAAATTGCCCGGGGATGAAGCTGCCGGGAATCTCAGCGGCAAGTTCGTTGGCCTTCTCGATGGCGCCCTTCATCCCCTTGGAGCCGTCGGTGAGCACGATTTCGGCGCCGTATGCCTTGATCAGCTGCCGGCGCTCCACGCTCATGGTTTCCGGCATCGTGATGATCAGCCGGTAGCCGCGGGCGGCGGCGACGGAGGCCAGCCCGATACCCGTGTTGCCCGAGGTCGGCTCGATCAGGGTTGCGCCCGGTTTGAGCGCGCCGCTCCGCTCCGCATCGTCGATGATCGCCTTTGCGATGCGGTCCTTCACGCTGCCCGCGGGGTTGAAATACTCCAGCTTGGCCAGAACGGTGGCCTTCAGACCGTTCTCCTTTTCGATATGCGCAAGCTCCAAAAGAGGGGTGCTTCCGATCAGCTGGTCGGCAGATGTATAGATATGGGACATACGATAAACTCCTTTCTGTATTCAAAGATGGTGCTTTCCTGCGAATGCCGCCCGTGCGGGGCCACCAGAGCGGGGACATCGAAAATCGGGCGATGGATACATGGCGGGGTCGCTCCTTTTCATACCGCATCGAAGGCCTGACGCAGGTCCTCGATGATGTCGTCGATGTGCTCGGTGCCGATGGAGAGGCGGACCGTGCTGCGGCTGATGCCCACATTGGCAAGCTCCTCATCGGTCAGCTGGGAATGCGTGGTCGTTGCGGGGTGGATCACGAGGGACTTCACATCCGCAACATTGGCCAGCAGCGAGAAGATCTTCAGGTTGTCGATAAAGCGGAAGGCCTCCGCCTGCCCGCCCCGGATTTCAAACGTAAAGATGGAAGCGCCGCCATTGGGGAAGTACTTCTCGTACAGCGCATGATCCGGATGCTCCGGCAGGGACGGGTGGTTCACCTTGACCACCTTCGGATGGTTCTTCAGGTACTCGACCACCTTCCTGGTGTTCTCCACGTGGCGCTCCAGGCGGAGGCTCAGCGTTTCGGTGCCCTGCAGCAGCAGGAAGGCGGCAAACGGGGAGATGCAGGCGCCCTCATCCCGCAGCAGGATCGCCCGGATGTACGTTGCAAAGGCGGCCTTGCCGGAAGCCTCGGTAAACCGAACGCCGTGGTAGCTGGGGTTCGGCTCGGAAATCCACGGGTACTTGCCGCTCGCCGCCCAGTCAAAGGTGCCGCCGTCCACGATCACGCCGCCGAGGGTGGTTCCGTGGCCGCCGATGAACTTGGTGGCGGAATGCACAACGACATCCGCTCCGTACTCAACGGGCCGGATCAGATAGGGGGTGCCGAACGTGTTGTCGATGACCAGCGGCAGCCCATGCCGGTGCGCGATTGCGGCGATGGCGTCCAGATCGGGGATATCCGCGTTCGGGTTGCCGAGCGTTTCGATATAGATCGCCTTGGTGTTGTCCCTGATCGCCTGCTCCACCTCGTTCAGGTCGTGGGCGTCCACAAAGGTGGTCTCGATGCCGTACAGGGGCAGCGTGTGGGCCAGCAGGTTGGCGGTGCCTCCATAGATGGTCTTCTGCGCAACGATGTGCTCGCCCTGCTTTGCAAGGGCCTGTATGGTGTAGGTGATTGCGGCGGCGCCGGAGGCAACGGCCAGCCCGGCCACGCCGCCCTCCAGCGCGGCGATGCGCTCTTCAAACACGGCCTGCGTGGAGTTCGTCAGGCGGCCGTAGATGTTGCCCGCGTCGGCAAGGCCAAAGCGGTCCGCGGCATGCTGGCTGTTGTGGAACACATAGGACGTCGTTGCATAGATCGGCACCGCCCGCGCATCGGAAGCGGGGTCGGGCGTTTCCTGACCAACGTGAAGCTGAAGGGTTTCAAATTTATAGCAGCTCATGGCGGTAATCTCCTTTTATTGGTATGTTCGCGGATTGGAAGGAATCTGAGCGCAAAAAAACCGGGGCTTACACAAGCTCCCGGGCAAATGGCAGGAATTGCAATTCATCACGAAATGTCACGCATCGGTGGAACACAAAGCAGACGAATGCTTCTGGCCATACAAACATGCCCGGGAGAACAGCATTCGGCAACAGCACATGGTGGACGCATCGATACCGGTCGTTCTGTACACAGCATTCCTCTCCTTTCCCGATGGGTTGCTCAAATTCGATGGCATTATATTACACCCATTCACCTATCATGTCAATAGGTAATTAGCGCGTTTTTGCGATTTTTCTTGAATGACCCTATTACCCTGCGGTAGAATAGGTGAAAAGGGGGTGCCGACATGATTTCTACCAAGGGAAGGTATGCCATTCGGTTTATGATCGACCTCGCCGAGCAGCCGGCGGGGGTTCCCGTGCCGCTGGACGCGACCGCGGCCAGACAGGGGATCTCCAAAAAGTACCTTGAAATCGTGGTAAAGCTGCTGGTAAAGGGCGATCTGGTGAAGGGGACCAGCGGGAAAGGCGGTGGATACCGCTTGCTGCGCAGCCCTGCTGCATACACGGTCGGAGAGATTCTGGAGCTGACAGAGGGGACGCTGGCCAGCGTCGCCTGCCTCAACGGGGATGCAGCGCCCTGCCCGAGAAGGGCGGTCTGCAAGACCCTACCGATGTGGACAAAGTTTGACGCGGTCGTACACGACTATTTCTTCGGCATCACGCTGGCCGATTTGGCGGAGGGGAGATTGTAAGCGCGCTCGTCCGTGGGAGGGAGTTTCGAAGCCTGATCTGCTGTGCGGATACTGTGCGGATGCATTGGGAGATTGTAAGCGCGCTTGCCCGTGGGAGAGAGCGGAATACGGAGCGGATGTGGGCCGCATGGTTCGCGCTGCGGCTTGCGTCGTGGTGGCAAAACGGTGTACATACCCGCGCTGCGCGCGGGTGGGCAAGCCGGATTGCATGTTCGCTGAGACAAGGCGGCCCAAGGGCGGACCCGCACCGCGGCGCATGCGGGCAAGCCGGATTGGGCCGGTGCGAGCCGCCCGGCCGGCGGCGGTTGAGAGCCACGGGCGGGGCGTTTACAAATGGTTTTCCGTGAGTTCACAATTTTGGTTAACACTGTTAGCTGATTTCTGCTATACTATATCCATCACCATCCATCACCGACTGCGCGGGGTATCCTTCACAGCCGGTGGCACAGGGGATCGGAATATCGTACAGGAGCGATTCCACCATGAACAGCACCTATCAAAAGAATGAAACCGTGCTCCTCTGGGGCGATTCGCTGGCAAAGGGCGTCGTTTGGAACGGGGAGCGCTGCCGCCACACCTATGCGCATGAGACGGCGGCCGAAGTGGCCGGGCGCGAGCTCGATATCCACATCATCAACCGCGCGCGCTTTGGCTATACTGCGCCGCAGGGCCTTGCGCTGATGGAGCGCGACCTTGCAAACGGCGTCACGGCCGATGCGGCGGTCATCGAATTCGGCGGCAATGACAGCAATTTTGACTGGACGGCCATATCGGAGCACCCGGAGGCGGAGCACCTGCCCAACACGCTGCCGCACGTGTTCGCGGACACGCTCCGGCGCATGGTGACCCTGCTGCGCGACAAGGGCATCCGCCCGATCCTGATGACGCTGCCGCCGATCGACGCGGAGAAATACTTCCGGTTTCTCGTCGGCGACAAGCTCAATGCGGACAATATCCTCAAATGGCTCGGCGATAAGCAGCGGATCTACCGGTTTCAGGAGATGTATTCCCTGCTGATCGAGCGCGTGGCAAGGCAGATGCAGTGCGCGCTGGTCGATCTGCGGCAGGCCTGCCTGTTCGACCGGGAGATGTTCTGCCTGATCTGCGACGACGGCCTGCACCTCACCGAGGAGGGTCAGCGCTACGTCGGCGCGCGCATCGCCGCGCTCGTACGCGAGGGATAACTGATACCGCGGGGAACAATCGGGCGCCGCGCCCGCAGCGGGGAGCGGCCGACCGGGCGCGCCATACCGGCACCGCGCATCGCCGCGGTCGTACGCGTCAGCGCTGACGCGCGCGGGATAACCGATACCGCGGGGACAATCGGGCGCCGCACAAGCCGATTGCCAAGATGGATTTTCAAAAAACAGGGGCGTTTTGCATGTTGCAAAACGCCCCTGTTGTCCGATCCGGTCTTTGACGCATGGCGCGCCGAAGCGGCGGGGGAATTATTCCGGCAGCGGGATGTCGATGAGCATGT